>NZ_JALNTN010000002.1:0-20072 GCF_023161905.1 Pseudoalteromonas sp. 2CM41L | reverse complement strand
TCATTCGGTACATCCACACTAAAGGTGCCGTCGGCTTGCACTTCGGTAGTAATGGTTTGTGGGTTACCCGCTTCATCAGTTACGGTAATCGTAACAACTGTGCCCTCAGGCTCACCCGTTGCAGACCCTGAAATAGTCGGTGTGGTGTCGTTAGTATCACCCATGGGATCAATTAACACTGTGGGCGCTGCGGTATCAACTTCGCCTGTGGTCGTTGCTGTAGTTTCATTACCTGCGTTATCGGTTACCGATACCTCAACGGTAAATTCACCTTCACTTAGCTCATTCGGTACATCTACACTAAAGGTGCCATCGGCTTGCACTTCGGTAGTAATGATTTGTGGGTTACCCGCTTCATCCGTCACGGTAATCGTAACAACTGTGCCCTCAGGCTCACCCGTTGCCGTACCCGAAATAGTGGGTGTGGTGTCGCTTGTATCACCCACCGGATCAATTACTACTGTAGGCGCTGCGGTATCAACCTCACCTGTGGTGGTGGCTGTAGTTTCATTACCTGCGTTATCGGTTACCGATACCTCAACGGTAAATTCACCTTCACTTAGTTCATTGGGTACATCTACACTAAAAGTGCCATCGGCTTGCACTTCGGTAGTAATGGTTTGTGGGTTACCCGCTTCATCCGTCACGGTAATCGTAACAACTGTGCCCTCAGGCTCGCCCGTGGCAGACCCTGAAATAGTGGGTGTGGTGTCGTTTGTATCACCCACCGGATCAATTGTTAGTGTGGGCGCTGCAGTATCTATAACGCCTGTAGTTGTGGCTGAGGCTTCATTTCCAGCTGCATCAGTGGCTGTGGCCGTTATTGTAAACTCCCCCTCAGCAATTGCAGTCGTTGCACCTACTTGCCAAGAACCATCTTCTGCAACAACTGCCGTTAAGGTTTGCGAATCACCATTAGAGTCTGTTACTAATACAGTGATCAAGCTACCTGGCTCTACATCAGTTGTGGTACCACTAAATACAGGTGTTGAATCGTTAGAGTCAGTAAAGTCATTTACACTAATAGTTGGTGCGGTTAAATCTATAGTGCCAGTTTGTGAGTCTTGCGCGCTATTACCAGCACTATCACTTACATTTGCCACCACACTAAACTCACCCTCAGCTAATGCTTGTGGGACATCTATACTCCATGTGCCATCACCATTTATAGCAGTGACAAATTGCTGCTCAGCGCCAGCATTATCAGTCACAATCACTGTAACCACACTACCCGCTGCTAAACCTTGAGTAGAGCCGCTTATAGTAGGCGTTGTATCGTTTGTATCACCAATATTATCTATAGTTACGCTAGGTGCGGTTAAATCTATGGTGCCAGTAACCGTCGCTGTACTGCTATTGCCAGCTTCGTCACTTACACTTGCAGTAACTGTAAAGTCACCTTCGCTAAGCTCATTAAGTATATCGGCGCTATAGCTTCCATCGGCATTAGTAACCGCTGTAATAGTTTGTTGATTACCGTCACTATCTGTTATTAATAAGGTAACCTCAGTACCTTGGGGTACATCTACTACGCTACCTGTCACACTCGGTGTTGTATCGTTTGTATCTGTAATAGGGTTAATAGTAATCGCAGGATCAGTTAAATCAATTTCCCCTACTTCAGTAGCAGAGGCTGTATTGCCAGCAGCATCGGTTACTGTTGCAACCACCGTAAATTGACCCTCTACCAACTCATCGGTTGCTTCGATTGACCACGAACCATCTGCATTTGTGGTTACTTGCACAGTTTCTGTTGCGCCATCGCTGCCTGTAAAGGTAACAGTAACAACCGCACCTGCGTCAACATCTTGCGTAGTACCACTAATTGTTGGAGTGGTATCATTAGTATCAATAATAAAATTAATACTTACGGTTAAATCTACATTACCGACCGTACTTGCTTGTGCCTCATTACCCGCATCGTCTATAACGGCTGCAACTACGGTAAAATCCCCTTCAGGCAGAGGCTCTGTAACTTGAGCGCTCCAAGAACCATCTTCTTGAGTGACCGCTAAAAGATTAAAAGTACTGCCATCACTTGCAGTAATAGTTAAGGTTATAGTGGTACCAGCAGGCACGTTACCGGTATTACCGCTTAAAAATGGCGTGGTATCGTTTGTATCTGCAATAGAGTCAATTTGAATAGAAATAGGGGCAAATGTAACTTCACCACTTGTTTGCGCGGATGCTTCGTTACCCGCAGGGTCACTCACTGTCGCGGTAACACTAAACTCTCCGCCAGGAATAGCGTTGGGCGATTCAACACTCCACGTGCCATCAGCCTCAAGTGTCGTTGTTAAGGTTTGTATATTACCGTCGCTATCGGTTACTAAAACAGTAATTACAGAGCCCTCTGGTGCCCCTTCAACACGGCCTACAAAAGTAGGGGTTGTGTCATTAGTGTCTGCAATGGCCGTAACCGTTATCTCAGGGCTAGTTAAATCAACTAACCCTTGCTCTACAGCTTGTGCTTCATTACCTGCAGTGTCGGTCACGGTTGCATTAACTTCAAACTCACCTTGTGCTAAAGGTGTAGAAACACTTACAGACCAGCTGCCATCATCATTTGTTTGCGTTAACAGCGTTTGAACTTGCCCATTAATATCAGTAATAACCACGGTAATTACCGAGCCTGCTGGCACATCTTGCGCAGAGCCAGTAATAATAGGGGTTGTATCTTGCGTATCGGCAATCGCATTAATTTCTACAATTGGCGCCGTTAAGTCAATAACTCCAGCATCACTTGCAAGTGCTTGGTTGCCTACGCTATCACTCACCTGCGCATCAACAGTAAAATCACCTTCTGGTAGTGCCACACCTACATCAACAGCCCAGCTACCATCTTCACCGGTAATGGCAGTTAAAAGCTGCACTTCGCCTGCACTGTCGGTTACTGTAATTGTTACTTCAGTACCTTGTGGCACACCAGTTGTAGTACCAGTTAATGGTGGCGTAGCATTATTAGTTTCACCCGCTACTGTAACTGTAATTTCTGGAGCGGTTAAATCAATACTCGCAACAGCTTGGTCAATTGCTTGGTTACCAGCGGCATCAACTGCTACTGCGTTAACATTAAACTCCCCTTCTGCTAAAGGCGATGTAGTGGTAATACTCCAATTACCTTGTGCATCAACTTGTGTAACAATTGTTTGTTGTGTGCCTGTGCTATCGGTAAGAGATACAGAGACGTTGTCGCCAGTATTCAAACCCGCTACCGACCCCGTAACCGTTACTGTTTGAGATGCAGAGTCTGCAACAGGGTCAATATTAATTACTGGCGCGGTGGTGTCTATTTCAATAGAAATAGCATCGTTGAACGCATTACCATCTGGGTCGGTGGCTTCTACAACTACGCTCACGGGTCCATCGGCTATGGGGTTAGGTAGTGTAATTTCAAACGTGCCATCTGGGCCAATAACCGCGCTTACTACTTGAGAGTTACCATTTTCGTCTGTCACAGTAATATTTACTGTTTCACCCACTAAGTTTTCACTTGTACCACTAATTGTTGGCTGAGATGAATTAGTTAAACCTACCTCATTTAATGATATAGACGCGGTGCCATCATCAGGAACTACCCCATCAGAGGTGTCGCGAATATTTAGCGCTTCTGTAGAATCAGGATCAAAGCTTGAATCAAATGCAACGCTATTAGGGTTAACCCCCTCCGCAATACGTGTAAGCTGAACAAATGAGCTTCCTCCACCAGAGCCCGCACCACCAGCACCACCTGCGGCTGTTGCTTCTAAATTATCTAAAATATCACCATCGCCCTCTAAGGCATCTAAAAAGTCAGTAACATCAGAATTAGCCGCCGTTTGGCCATCGTTATTATCATTTTGTTCTAAGCTTGCAATGGCCGCATCTAGGCTTTCGTCAAACACGGTGGTTTCGCTGCTATCGCGGGTTTCTTGTGCTAATAAATCAGGGGTGATCTTTACGTTTTGATTAGCAGGAATCGACAGTGTTTCTCCTTGCACATCAATTGTTAGCGATGAATTATCGGCGGTAACCACTAAATCGCCCACAGTAATAGTATCGCCCACTTCAAGTGGCTTAATTGTGCCATCTTCTAAAACAACACCAGCAGACCCTTTTAAGTCTATTACTAATAATTGATTAGATTCCATTTTACTTACCTCAAACATAAGAATTAAAAACTATTAATTAAAATGTAGAACAGCAAAACGCATTAGATACTGTACTCAAGTACAGTTTTTAAAAAAACATTAAAAATAAAAAAGTGGTAGATAATAAATTTTATGCTAGCCAAAACGATTATTTGCGAAATATGCATTTATTGACTAAACCATATGGTAGGTATTGATAGCCCAAGTAACCCTAAGAGGAAGAAATGATTACAAAAAATACTTTACTAAAGCAAAAAGGAAAGCTGCTTATAGGTTTAACGCTAAGTGCGCTTGGCGCAACTCACGTGGTAAAAGCCGATGACAGTTCTGTGGCACCGCTTACATACGTCACCAGTAAAGCAATTGAAAATAATCCAGAGGTACAACAAGCATGGCATACATTTAAATCCTCAATTTATGGCGTAGATGCAGCCCGCTCAGGCTACTTACCTAGCGTTGATGTATCTGCCAGCGCAGGTTATGAGCGCCGAAACTACGGTATAGAAGACGAATACAACCGCAACACTGCAGAGCTTAGTGTTACTCAAATGCTTTACGACGGGTTTAGAACATCTAACACCGTTGAAAGGTTTGAGCGTATTCAGCTCATTCGGTATTTTGAATTACTCTCACAAACAGAGCAAACTGCATTAGATGCATCTATTGCATTTTTAGATGTGCAAAAATTTAAAGAACTTGTGACACTCGCTGAAGAAAACCTGCAAGAACACGAGTCTGTATACCAACAAATTGAACAAAGTGTAGGAGCCGGTGTTGCCCGAGCAGCAGATCTAGAGCAAATTAGCGGGCGCTTATCGCTAGCGCAATCTAATGTGCTAACCGAGTACGCTAACCTGCACGATGTAACTGCGCGTTATTTAAGAGTTGTTGGCGAGCTACCCGTTAATGATATAAAACAAGCCAAATTAGATGAGCAAAACGTGCCCATTTCTATTAACCAAGCGCTTGATATAGCCTATAAAAACAGCCCTGCTTTTTACGCATCGCTTTATAATATAGAGGCGCAAGAAGCCAATGCTCAGGCACAAAAGGCAGCGTTTCATCCAAACGTAGACTTATCTGCCCGTTACGGCACACAAGACAGAGACGAGCTAGGTTTAAACGAAACAAGAACCGAAGCACGGGTAGGTATAGACATAACCTATAACCTGTACAACGGGGGCCTAGATAGCGCCAACCTTGAACAAGCATACCAAGATGTAAATATTGCCAAGTATCAACGCGATCAAGCTTGTGTTGATATTCGTCAAAGCCTACAAATTGCCTATCATAATGTGAACAATATAGAGCAAAAGCTACCCACGCTTGAAAGCTATAAAAACTCGTCAAACAGAGTAAAAATAGCCTACCGAGACCAATTTGATATTGGCCAACGCACCTTGCTTGATGTACTTGACGCTGAAAACGAAGCATTTCAATCTAACCGCTCGTACATTGTTGCTCAATACGATAGACAAACAGCCATTTTAACTATGCTTAACGAAATGGGTAAACTATTGCCAGCTCTAAATGTTATGTCTGACAAGTACCCAACATTAACAGAGTTAACAGATGACCCAATCGTGCATAACGCACAAAATATATGCCCAAGTTACGATGTAGCTGCCACCTTTAAACGCAAAGCTTTTTTGCAAAAAAAAGCCAAGCAAGATAACGCCTACATGAGCGTTACAGCAATGCCTAGGTATTTAGAAATGCCACCAGAAACCCCTAGCGCATCGAGTTTTGCAGATGACGATAACGACGGCGTTCCTAACGAGCAAGACACCTGCCCAAGCACACCAGCGGGTACAAATGTAGACCTATCTGGGTGTACTTTGTATGACCAAGCGACCGACTCAGTTGAAATAGGCATTCCCTTTTCAGCCGACTCAAGCCAAGTGCGCTCAGAGTACTTGCAAGAAGTAGAAAAGCTCGCGGAGTTTTTAAAAAA
Source organism: Pseudoalteromonas sp. 2CM41L (assembly GCF_023161905.1). Classification (NCBI taxonomy): domain Bacteria; kingdom Pseudomonadati; phylum Pseudomonadota; class Gammaproteobacteria; order Alteromonadales; family Pseudoalteromonadaceae; genus Pseudoalteromonas; species Pseudoalteromonas sp. 2CM41L. Next base: position 13,988 of record NZ_JALNTN010000002.1, on the reverse strand, counting down.
TAACCCTGACAAAAAGGTAGAGATCCAAGGTCACGCCTCATTAGATGGCGATAGAAAATACAACCGCAAACTTTCAGAGCAACGCGCCTTTGCCGTAGCACAATTACTTATTGAGCAATTTGGTATAGCGCCTAATCGTGTTCAATCATTTGGTTATGGTATTGATCAACCACGAGTTAATGAAATTTCGGTACGTGCTAATGCGGCAAACCGCCGTATTGAGGCGGTTATTACCGATAGTTAAGAGGTGCTTAAAACAAATAAATTTAAAATGTTTTACATAACATTGGATGGTATATGGAATTAAATGATGTACTTGATCATGGCGGCGCACTGGTAGATTGCCTTGCAGTATTGTGCCGCTTTCATGATAAAGATTTTTCAAGGGAGGCCTTATTAAATGGCCTCCCACTAACAGATGGAAACTTAACGCCTTCAGGATTTGCACGTGCTGCAAAACGTGTGGGCTTTAAATCAAAAGTTGTAAATAAGCCTCTTAATCAAATTAATACTGCTTTATTACCCGCCATTATTATTTTAAATAATAACCAAGCGTGCGTGGTAACCGCTATTGATAACCAAAAACAAACAGCGCAAGTTACTTACCCTGAGCTAACCGAGTCTGTTGTAGAAGAAGACCTAGAACAGTTAATTGAAAAATCAACAGGTTTAATTATTTATGCTCATCCAGAGTTTATGTTTGATGAGCGCTCCCCGGTGCTTGAAAAGCTCTCTAAAGACGGCTGGTTTTGGGGCGTAATAAAAGAATGCCGCGCACTGTACAAAGACGTCATAATCTCCGCCATTGCATTAGGCGTTTTGTCTGTTGCCATGCCTTTATTTGTAATGAATGTATATGACCGCGTAGTTCCTAACCATGCAACAGAAACCCTCTGGGTTTTAGCCATCGGTATTTTAATAGCACTGACCGCCGACTTTGTACTGCGCTTAGTACGCAGCTACTTTGTAGAGCTTGCGGCAAGCCGTATAGATGTAAAAGTGTCTGCGGTTATTATGGAGCGCGTACTTGGTATGAAGCTTAAAAATAGGCCCTCATCAGCGGGGTCATTTGCGAGTAACATACAATCGTTTGAAGCCGTACGTAACTTTTTTAGTTCAATAACCTTGGTCGCGCTGGTTGATTTACCCTTTGTTGCTATATACCTAATTGTTATTGCAATAATAGGTGTACCGCTTAGCCTACCCATTATCGCAGGTGCCCTAATACTTTTAAGTTATGGCATAGCAGCCCACAGAAAACTTGAAGCGCTGTCAGAGCAAACCATGAAAGCAAGCTCAATGCGCAACTCCATACTTGTAGAAAGCTTAACCAACATTGAAGATGTAAAAAGTTTTCACAGCGAATGCAAAACCCAATCAACATGGGAAAAATCAACTATTTATATTGCTCAGGTTAATGCGCAAAGTCGCTTAATCTCAAGCTCAATCTCTAATAGCGCAGCGTGGATACAACAATGTGTTGGCGTGATCATTATGATCATCGGTGTTCATTTAGTTATTGAAGGCGAGCTCACGCAAGGGGGATTAATAGCCGCTTACTTACTTTCATCACGTGCGATGGGGCCGCTTGGGCAATGCGCCGCCGTACTTGCGCAATATCATCATGCTGCTATTGCTATGCAATCGCTTAACGAAATAATGGAAAAAGACGTTGAGCGCCCGCCAAATAAACATTGGTTAAGCCACCCCGTATTAAACGGTGAAATAGAATTTAAAGACGTATGCTTTAAGTATGAAGACGATGCGGCCGATGCGCTTAGTAATATTAGCTTTAAAATAAAAGCGGGCGAAAAAGTGGCTATTTTGGGGCGCAATGGTTCGGGTAAAAGCACCCTCGAAAAACTTATTTTAGGCCTTTATGACCCAACCGCAGGCTCCGTAATGGTCGATAACAACAATATACAACAAATAGACCCCGCAGAACTTCGTCATAACATAGGGTACGTACCACAAAATATAGCGTTGTTTTTTGGAAGTTTAAAAGACAACCTCACTATTAGCGCATGGCATGCTAAAGATGAGCAAATTATTAGCGCATGCGAAAAAAGCCAGTTATTCGAGTTAATCAACTCTCACCCCGATGGGTTTGACCTACAAGTTGGTGAGCAAGGTCGCTTGCTATCTGGCGGCCAAAAACAAGCAATTGGTATAGCGCGCGCACTTATAAACGACCCTCCTATTATGCTGTTAGATGAGCCTACCTCATCGCTTGATCACAATAGTGAAAATAAAATTATTCAAAATTTAAAAACCGCCACCCAAGACAAAACCCTAATTGTAGTTACTCACCGCTCGTCTTTGCTGTCGTTGGTTGATCGCATCATCGTGCTCGATAACGGAAAAATAGTTGCCGATGGGCCTAAACAAAAAGTAATTGCCGCACTGAATAATCAAACAGTGGAGCAAGCATCATGAGTGACAATAAAAAGCCACTAGAGCAGCGCTCTTTTGAATCAGTAAGTAAAGCAATAGAAGCACGTAAAAAAGGTAAGCCTTCAATCTTTAATCGCTTATTTAAAGGCTGGCTTTCGCCTCCTGGATCACAAGATTGGGTAGTCGATGCGCAGTGGGAAAAAATGCAGCAAGAGCCTGCCAGCGCACGTTTTTTGTTATACCTCATTTGCATTGCATTTATATTGCTTACAATTTGGGCAGGCTTTGCGCCACTCGATGAGGTAGCCCGTGGTGAAGGACGCGTTATCCCATCAAATAAATTACAGTTAGTGCAATCTTATGATGGCGGTATGGTAGAAAAAATAAATATTCGAGAAGGGCAAATTGTTGAAGAAGGTGACGTATTAATAAAAATCGACCCTACTCGTTTTATTTCAAGCTTTAGAGAAAACCAATCTAAAGTGCAATCACTCACTGCAAAAGTAGCCAGGTTACAAGCCCTTACCAGAAAAGAAGATCTCGTTTTTCCTGATGAGCTTGTTAAGCAAGTACCCGAGGCGGTCGCTCATGAGCGCTCAATATATTTAAGTAATCGCCAAGAATTAGAGCAGCAAGTGGCAATTCATAAACGCCAGCTAGAACAACGCAGACAAGATCACATTGAAGCAAAAGCCGCTTTGCAACAACACACTAGCGCTCTAAGGCTAAGTAATCGTGAGCTGCAAGTAACACGCCCACTGTTAAGAACTGGTGCTGTATCTGATATCGACATCATCAGGTTAGAACGTGAAATAGTTGATTTAAACGGCGAAATAAACCGTACTAAAGCAGTAATTAACCGGAGTTTATCGGCTATCAACGAAGCTAAAAACAAAGTAACAGAAGTCGAACTTGCGATGATCAACCGCTGGAACAATGAGCTTTCGGAGGCATTGCTGCGTTTAGAGTCGATAAAAGAAACCGAATCAGGGCTTGCCGACAAAGTGGCCCAAACTGAGATCAAATCACCGGTTAAAGGCACGGTACAACGTTTATTGGTTAATACCGTAGGCGGCATTTTACAACCCGGCAGTGACGTTTTAGAAATAGTCCCTTTAGACGATCAACTTATTGTTGAGGCAAAAATACCGCCGAAAGATATTGCCTTTTTACGCCCAGGGCAGCCCGCCATGATTAAATTTAGCGCCTATGATTTTGCGGTATACGGCGGACTAGAAGCCGAGGTACTGCATATAAGTGCAGATACAATTACCGACGACAGAGAAAATACTTTTTATTTAGTGCAATTAAAAACCACTAAAAATAACTTTTCAGAAGAGTTGACTATAATTCCAGGAATGACCACACAAGTGGATATTATTACTGGTAAAAAAACCGTCTTGGAATATTTACTTAAACCTGTACTCAGAGCTACATCGCAAGCAATGACAGAACGCTAAACTGAATTTATTGGAGTAAATTAATGCGTCAAAGTATATTTATTACACAACCCGAACTTGAATCGAGCCACTGGCGAAGTGCGTTTGCAGGTTGTGTAATATGCACCAAAGAACCAAAACAAATTAATGCATCAAGTATTATATGGGTTCTGGCGGGCACTTCGGGATGGCTTGAACTGGTAAAAAAATATGCCCAAAAACGCTTGCCAGTTATTGTAATGACCACAAATCTAGAAATAGAGGAACTTAGAGCAGCCCTGCAAGCGGGCGCAAGAGGCTATGTAGAAGCACTTGCATCTAAAGTAATATTACAACAGGTACTTGAGACTATTTGCTCAGGCGGCCTGTGGTTACCTGGGCAGCTACTATCTAATATTGTTGGGGCACTAAGTCAGCAGCAAATAAATTACACCCAAGCCTGCGATATTCAAAGCTTAACTAAACGCGAACGCCAAGTTGTTGATATAGTTATAACAGGGGCAACCAATAAACAAGCCGCTGAGTCACTTAATATTACAGAGCGGACAATTAAAGAGCACATGAGCTCAATTTTCACTAAGTTAAAAGTGCGCGACCGTATACAACTTATGTTAGCCGTTAAAGGTAACTAACCTAGGCTAGAATAACAAAACCTTCGCCAGTTATAGTTAAACTTACTAAACAACGGCTTATAGGTTAAATACTGAATTGCATTTACCTATTCGCCGCCATTGTTAAACCGCTCCCCTTTTAATTAAAGAGTCGCTTTATGACTCTTTAATTACTCCATCAAAGCCAAGATTAACCAGTGTATCTATATCGTCTTGGCTTGTTACGCCCTGTGCGACCACTTTAATACCAATAGAATGTGCTAATGTGCAAACACCGCGTAAGAAGGTTTGATTGTCTTGGCTGTAACTAATGTTATGCGCGTAAATGCTGTCTATTTTAAGCATTTCTAAGCCAAATTCTTGAATGTTCTTAATCTTAGTAAATTCAGGCCCCACACGTTTAAGTGCCACTTTAGCGCCCATACAACGCACCTGCTCACAAAATTCCTTAAATATATCCTTTTCGTTTACGACAATGTTTTCGCGTATATCAAAACATATATTTTTTGCCAAATCAGGAAAGGCTGATACATAGGTTAATACCGAGGCAAGCGCGGTATCATCCATTAATGTTTGCGCCGAAAGCTCTACAGCAATCAATTCATTTGGCGGCGCTTCACCGTACTGTTTAACAATTTGCTTGATTAAACTCCAATCCAAACGCGCTAATAGGTTTAAGCGATTAGCCCATTGATAGTAGTAGCTTGATTTATAATGTTGGCCGCCAAATTCTAAACTTAAACTAAGCTGGTGCTGTAACAAGGTGTCGTTAAAACCCATAACCTCTAAACAATTTAACTGTATAGTTTTTTGCTCAAGCGCATCCTCAATAGCCTTTTGCCAGCCAGTAGAGTCATCAAAAATTTCACTCTTTTGTTTGTTATCAATGACTTTTGCTTGCACGCCAGGTTTGTTACCTGCTGTTTTTAATAAACCATCTACACGGCGTAATAAATCAAAGCGGGTGTCGTTTTTCTCTATGTAGGTACAACTGTGTACAATGGCCAAATCAATATTTTTGTATTCATCAACAATCGATTTATGCAGTGCGGTTATTTGCTCGCTAAGCGCCTGAATATCATCAGTATCGCTAAACAACACAGTAAAGTCGGTATGTGATATACGCGCAATATAGTTTTCTGAAAAGTGCGCCTGATTCGACTCTAAAAACTGTGTTAACACCTGAGAAAAACGGCGTAAAAAGTTAACCATTTCTACACGGCTAATCGATTCACTTATTTTATCTAAATTAACCACCCTAAATAAAAACAAAGCACCATGGGCATGATCTTTCACTTTTTGTAAATGAGCCTCTAATGTGGCACTAAAATACTCTCGATTGGCAAGCCCTGTTAGCTCATCGTGCTGGGCTTTAAAACGCAACTCCTCTAAGCGCTTATTATCTTCTTTTATAATGCGACTAAACCGTGTCGATAATAAATTCATCGACTGCACAAGGCGTGCAAACTCAAAGGTTTTTGGCACTTTTGATTTAATGAAACGCTTATCGCCAAAGGCGTTAGCTTGGTACACCACATCATCAAGTGGCGTTAAAATTCTACGTAATAAATACGCACTTATGGCACAGGCAAAAAAGGCCACCACTAAAAAGCTAAAAAACAGTTTAAGGGCGCTTTCCCACAATGCTTGCTCAGCATATTGGCTGTGGCTTTCAACAAATAAAGTGCCAAATTGCTGCCAACCGTTGTTAACCTGCCCTACACCTGGCTGTACATTAAGCCCATATACCGCTCTAAACCAAGCTGGTGCGGTATTTTCTAACGTGTCGGTAAATACGCGCTTTACAATAACCTCACCATTTGGGTCTTGCAATTCTATGCGTTTGTAGTGACCGGTATCAAAAGTGGCCGATACTAAAAGCTCAAGCTCCACAGGGTCTTTTTCAAGCTGACTAATCATCAGCGCCAAAGAGCTAGCATTATCAACATTTTTTAAATACAGCTGCGTAGAAAAATAGTTTCTAGCAGAGTTAGTACTTATTAACACGCTACTTATAAAGCCAACAAAAATCACCACCAGCAAGGTGATCCACAGCTCTTGCCTAAGAGTGATTTTTCTTTTTTTGAAAAACTTAAATAAGGAAAATGACGCCATTACCACATAACCCCTTCTTGTGATGTCTGCTCCAAAATTTTACGCCAACGCGATAGCCTTGCTGTCGGGCTGGCTACACTTTTAGTCGAGTTATTTGCCCATAAACCTTGGCTGTTAAAACTAAATACCGGGCTTAAATCAACGCGTTTTGCTGCAGGTAACACTTTTGTTATTAAACTATCTAAAATAAGCGGCTGAGCATTAGGCGTAGCAAAGTAGCCTAATACCATGTGTGCTTGTGTTTTGTTTGTACCAGCAAGCTTAGCTTTTACATATATAAGCCTAAGCTTGTCGTCGCTTACGCCTAAGGCGCGTAAACTAATGTATTTAGCAATGGCATAATCTTCACAATCACCTAAACCACGGCCAAGGGTTTCTAATGGCGTAGCCCAATAGTCGTTTTGCTTCCAAAGCTGTATATCGGTTTGGTATCGAAGATTGCGTGCAAAAAAGTCGTTAACAATTAAAATTTGTTGTTGTTCTGGTTTATTTTGGGTGCGCACCAGCATAGTTTGCCAATTACGCGCTACAGTGACTCGCGCAGGGCCATATTTTTGCCCCATTAATTCTATAAAGGTATTAAATTGAATAGTTAAACGGCTCGCAAACACGCCGCTTGAAAGTAAAAAAAATAGCAGTAAATAGCGCAAATTGCTTTTGCACCAAAAAAATAGCTTATTTGAGGAAAGAGTGGGCCTAAGTGTCATTCATAGCCCAAAAAAAGAAAAATTAAAAACATATACCAAACGCTACACTACTTGTTCAAATATTATTCGTAACAACAGCATAGCACTCAATATAAAAGGATGAGATATTTTGTATGTGTTTTTTTACTAGATTTAAATTTTAACTCGGTCATTTCAACTTTGCTTAATACATTAACTAACGTATTGAATCATCGTTGTATTTAAAGCTGATTTATCAAACCCTAGATTTACAGAAAAACGCTCCCGTAAGTAGCAAAGTAATGTATTGCTATACGAGTATATTCGATGCGTTTAACACTAAAACCAGCTGCTAAAATAGCAGCTTAATGTAGCTTTACTATTTAAAGTACTGGCCAGTTACTTAGTAGTAGGTCACTTTTTTAACTTCACGCGGCTTAATTTCACCTATGTATAAGTCGTGGACGCGCTTCATGTTTAGCTCAAGCTCAGTAACGTATACATCGTCAACTGAGTAAGTTTTAATAATTTGCGCACCTTTAATTATGCCCTGCACTTTACTTTCCATGTAATCGTTTTGAGCAATAGCACCTGCTACAGACGTGCCCGCTGTAATTTTTTGCCCATAAACTTGCTCAGTCAGTTCACGGTACGCCTCAAGCTTAGAGGCCTTAATTGCCATTAATTGCTTTTGTGATTTATTAGCCCCTTGCTGCAAGCTAATAGGTGCATAACCAACCGCTTTAAGTATGGGATAATTATTTGGCTCTACATATTTGTACTCAACATGTTTATCAAACACGTTGCTGCAACCGGCAAGGCTAAGGCTTGCTAAAGTAAGTAATATAATTGCACGCATTTATTTGCACCCTTTAAAGTAATTGCGCAAATAAATGCAGGTTTAATGCCATTTATTATAAAGTCCTCATATTGGTGCAGTCCTTGCTTAGCTAAAGCGTAATTAACTAATTTTATGTGGAGTACCAGTATGAACACGTTTTTATCATCACTATTTGCAGGTGTTACTAGCGCTGCATTATTAACGTTTTCTGCCAGTACTTACTCACAATGGTTTGAATCTACCGGCCATGCACAAATACAAAATGGCGACATAAGCAGTGCTAAATCGGCCGCGATTAAAGATGCAATTACACAAGCATTAGTGTTTTCTGGCGCCCGGGTTAGCTCGGTACAAACCTTGGTAGATGGCGTGCTAACGCAAGATCAGCTAAAAATTAGTAGCCACGGCGAAATACAAAAAATAGAGCTGGTGAGCGAGCAACGCCAAAATCAACAATTTGCCATTACGCTTAGGCTTGATGTATTTGCCCAAACAGAGCAATGCCCACAAAGTAACTTTAATAAATTTGTTGCTGTAACCCAAAGCCAGCTTGTTCATCGTGAGCATGCCTTAATGGGTCAAATATTTGACGTAAATAAAGCCATTAGTAAAAAGTTATTTAGCGCTTTGCAAAGCACAAAAATGAGCGCCCTGCCCGTTGCTTACTACAATAAAGCAATTAATGTAGACAATTACTTTAATCAGCAGCACGACTACTCAAATGCACAACTAGAAGAGCTTTCAGCCAGAAGCAACGCGCAATATGTTTTATTAAGCCAAATAACCAATTTAGCGCCAAGCGATAAACTCAACAACGACTACGCCTTTTGGCAAGACGAAACCTACCAGCGCAGCTACGCTATTGAGCTTATGTTGTTTGATGGCACCACGTACGAACAATTATGGCAAAACAGCTATCATACCCAAGCTGTATGGCCATTTGAAAAAACAGCTATAGTTGATGTAAATAGTGATAGGTTTTGGCAATCACCTTTTGGGCAAAGTATTAGCGATATAAATCAAACGGTCAGTTACGATATACAAGCGGCTATGGCGTGTTTTCCTACTAAAGGTAAAATAATGCACATGGAAAACAACAAATTGGTGATAAACCTAGGCAAAGATCATGGCCTTAAAAAAGGCCAACTATTAAGCATTGCGCACCATAACTACTTAACCGATGCACAAGGCAATACTATGCCGCATACCATTACCACGCTTAACACCATTGTGGTTGAGCAACTTTATAAACAAAGCGCCATTGCTGTAAGCCTTAACGACAAGCCTTTGCCTGGGGTACAAATAAACGATGTGATAGAGGTTGCAAGCCAAGAACGCTAAATAAGCGCCCGCTTTAAATTTGGGTGCTCTGCCAACCACTGGGCTAATTGCTCAACGCCCGCCAAACGCGGGTAGTGTTTTCTGCAAGCAAGTACCACATTACGTTGCTGATTAGGAAAAATAGCTAAATAATCAATGCCTACACGCTGTGTACACGCAAGCTTGGGCACAAATGTCACCCCGTCATCTATCGCCACCAGCGCCAATAAAGTTTCTAAACTATTGCCCTGATATTGGTTTGACACATCCACTCCCGCAGCAAAACAAAACTTTTGGGCTTGATCTTTAAAGCAATGACCATCACTTAACATTAATAGGCTACAACTTTGTAAATCGCTTAGCGCTACTTTTTTACGCTTAGATAACGGATTATCGGTTGAAACAGCAACCATAAAGTCTTCTTTGTACACATTAACCGTATGGTAGTTTTTAAGCTCGGGAACATCGGCCAAAATTGCAAAGTCGAGCTCGCCGTTATCAAGCGCCTCTAGCATAGTCGCTGTTTGCATTTCTATAAACGAAAAATGGCTCTCGCTAAATGCCGCTTTCATAGAGGTCAGTAAAGCGCTGAGTAAGTACGGCGCAATAGTAGGAATAATACCAATTCTTAGCTTACCTTGTAGCGGCCCGTTTGAAGTAGCCGCCAGCTCTTTTAAGATTTCTGTTTGCTCTAAAATAACGTTTATTTGTGTTAACAAACGTTCACCTTGCGCTGTTAATGTAACTTGCTTAGTTGAGCGGTCAAATAAAACAACATTAAGCTCTTGCTCAAGCTTTTTTACTTGCCCACTTAGTGTAGGCTGGCTAACAAAACAGGCATCGGCCGCTTTGCGAAAATGCTTGTGGTGCGCTATTGCTTTTACATACTCTAAATCTTTTAAGTTCAAATTCATCTCCACCTGATAGGCTATACCTATTAGTTTAATACAAACAAACGATTGGAACTATATTTAAATTCTCGCCATAATGGCTCCAACAAATCAAGAGGAACAAACTATGTTAAAGAATATTGAAGGTCAAACAATCCCAAACGTTACATTTGCAACACGTCAAAACGACGAATGGAAATCAGTAACCACAGACGAAATTTTTACAGGCAGAACCGTTGTTGTGTTTTCACTACCGGGCGCATTTACACCAACCTGTTCATCAACTCACTTACCACGCTACAACGAGTTAGCCGGTGTACTTAAGCAAAATGGCGTTGATGAAATTGTATGTGTATCAGTAAACGATACATTTGTAATGAACGCATGGGCAGAGCATCAAGAAGCGCAAAACATCACATTATTACCTGATGGCAACGGCGAATTCACTGACGGCATGGGCATGTTAGTAGATAAAAACGATTTAGGCTTTGGTAAGCGCAGCTGGAGATACTCTATGCTAGTTAAAGATGGCGTTATCGACAAAATGTTCATCGAACCAGATTTACCAGGCGACCCGTTTGAAGTTTCTGATGCAGACACAATGCTTGACTACATCAACCCAAAACAAACTAAGCCAGAGCCAGTAACCGTATTTTCTAAGCCTGGTTGCCCTTTCTGTAAAAAGGCAAAAGAGCTACTAACAGAAAAAGGCTACGCATTTGAAGAAGTTGTTATGGGTGCGGGCGCTACATTAACAAGCCTTAAAGCAATTTCTGGCCGTGACACTGTTCCACAAATATTTATTGGTGGTAAACACATTGGCGGCTCAGACGATTTAGAAAAATACTTTGCTTAATTAAGTAAAAAATAGCAGGGGCGTACACGCCCCTCTATATCAATCTCATCGCTCAGATTGAAAATAATAAAGGAAACCACTATGAAAGAATTACAAACCGATGTTGTTGTTATAGGTGCAGGTACTGCAGGCTTAAGCGCATACCGTAACGCAAAACAATTCACTCCTAACGTTTTAATGATTGAATCAGGCCCGTACGGTACTACCTGTGCACGCGTTGGTTGTATGCCAAGTAAATTACTTATTGCCGCAGCCGAAGCCGCGCATTCAATTGAAATGGCACCTGCATTTGGTGTACATAGCTCAAAGCCAAGAATAGACGGCAAAGCAGTTATGGCACGTGTTAAAAGCGAACGAGATCGCTTTGCAGGATTCGTAGTAGAAGCCGTAGACGACATTCCTGATGAAGATAAAATTCGTGGCTACGCCAAGTTTTTAGACGCCAACCGCGTACAAATTGACGATGACATCATTATTACTGCTAAACGCTTTGTAATTGCCACCGGTTCGCGCCCATCATACCCAGGCGTGTTTAATAACTTTGGTGACAAACTTATTATAAACGACGATGTATTTAACTGGGACGACCTACCAGAGTCAGTGGCTGTATTTGGCCCAGGCGTAATAGGCCTAGAAATTGGCCAAGCACTTAGTCGCTTAGGCGTAAACGTAAAATTATTTGGTGTTGGCGGCGCAATTGGCCCACTTACCGACCCAGTAATTAAAGACTATGCAAACACTGTTTTTGCTGAAGAATTTTTTGTAGATACCGACTCAAACGTATCTGACATGATGCAAGTTGGCGATAAAGCCCAGCTTACTTACACCGATAAAGACGGTGCTAAACACACCGAGCAATTTGACTACGTACTTGCAGCCACAGGCCGAGTACCCAACGTAGACAAGCTAGGTTTAGAAAATACCGGCATAGAGCTTGATGAGCGCGGTGTGCCACACGCCGACCCGCACACAATGCAATGTGGTAACTCAAATATATTTATAGCGGGCGATGCCAGCAACATGATCCCCCTGCTACACGAAGCATCTGATCAAGGCACCATTGCCGGTCAAAATGCTGGGCGCTTCCCCGATGTACGCATTGGCCTTCGCCGCGCAAAAATTGCCGCAGTGTTTAGCGACCCACAAATAGCAATGGTTGGCGAAAGCTTCAAACAAATTACAGACCGCCTAGGTGAATGTGGTTGCTTTGAAGTAGGCGAAGTGAGCTTTGAAAACCAAGGCCGCAGCCGAGTAATGCTTAAAAATAAAGGCCACATGCGCGTTTACGCAGAGCAAGGCACAGGCTTATTTTTAGGTGCAGAATTTATTGGCCCACAAGCCGAACACCTTGCTCATTTATTAGCATGGGCTGTGCAAAACAAAATGACAGTACCAGAAATGCTGGATATGCCATTTTACCACCCAGTAATTGAAGAAGGTTTACGCACTGCCCTTCGCGATTTAAATGCCAGACTTAAATTTGGCCCAGATATTATTAACAGCTGTATGGAATGCGGACCAGGCGCTTAACTTTTATACAGCAATAAAACAAATACATACTTGCTAACAAAAAGCCAAAACAGTCGTTTTGGCTTTTTTATGCGCTTTTTTAACGCTAATACCCATTGTATTAAATTATGAGGTATTGATAGCAACAGATAAACAGAGTACATACAAAGGCATAATTTTCGATAGGCATATGTTCTACTTAAAAATTTATAACGCCGTTTACGCTTTATTTAGCACGTTTGAATGACTAAACTTTTAATTCGATTGCTATAACCTCTCAAAAATTATTTTAGCTGTTACACTTATTTGATAACTCAATCACAACAAGATGGAAAAGCTATGCCCAATAATAAATTTAGACTAGTCACCCGCAGCGATTTTGACGGCTTGGTATGTGCCGTACTGCTCAAAGACTTAGACCTAATTGATGACATTTTATTTGTACACCCGAAAGACATGCAAGATGGCAAAATAGACATAACTGCAAACGACATTACAACTAACCTACCCTACGTTGCTGGCTGTCATATTGCATTTGACCATCACTTAAGCGAAACCGTACGTAACGCAAGCGATATTAAAAACCACGTAATTGACCCTAAAGCCCCTTCTGCTGCACGCGTTGTTTATGATTATTATGGCGGCGCAGAAAAATTTCCAAACATCAGCACAGACATGATGGAAGCGGTAGATAAAGGCGATGCAGCGCAGTTCTCAAAAGACGAAATACTCAACCCAACAGACTGGGTATTAATGAACTTTATCATGGATGCACGCACAGGCCTTGGCCGCTTCCGCGAGTTTAAAATTTCAAACTACCAATTAATGATGAAGCTAATTGATGCCTGTAAAGATCAAAGCATTGAAGATATTTTAAAAATGGAAGACGTAGCCGAACGTGTTGCGCTTTATAACGAGCATAACGAAAAGGCCAAAGAGCAAATAGCACAATGCGCAACCGTGCATAAAAACCTTGTGGTGCTAGATTTAACTCAAGAAGAAACTATTTACGCCACCAACCGTTTTGTAATTTACGCCATGTACCCCGACTGCAATATATCAATTCACAAAATGTGGGGCCTTAAAAAACAAAACGTAGTATTTGCCATAGGCAAATCAATCATCAACCGCAGCTCAAACACCAATGTGGGCGAGTTATGCCTTAAATACGGCGGTGGCGGCCACTTAAACGCCGGCACCTGCCAAGTAGAAACCAGCAAAGCCGAAGCGGTGCTTGGTGAGCTGATTGATACGATTACGAGTGATGGTTGAGCTGTAAGCTGTAAGCTGTAAGCTGTAAGCTGTAAGCTGTAAGCTGTAAGCTGTAAGCTGTAAGCTGTAAGCTGTA
>NZ_JALNTN010000029.1:0-19433 GCF_023161905.1 Pseudoalteromonas sp. 2CM41L | reverse complement strand
GCTGATAGCTGATAGCTGATAGCTGATAGCTGATAGCTGATAGCTGATAGCTGATAGCTGATAGCTGATAGCTGATATCTATTCCCTTTTATTTTAGCTACAATACGCGCCGAACAAATTTTAGGTAATAGCCCCCTTGAAAAATCCCCAACATAACTCAGTATTAGTTTTGCGTGCTCAGCAAATTAGCGAATCGCGCCGCGAATTTAATGCCCGTGGCGGCAAAATGGAGCGCTGTGAGCAGTGTTTAATTGCTAAGCATTACTGTATATGTGAGGGGGTAGAACAAGCGCAGTGCGATGCTGGCGTGTGTTTATTAATGTATCATAATGAAAGCTTTAAACCGTCAAACACAGGGCGTTTAATTGCTGAAATAGTCCCTGACAACTATGCATTTAGATGGGACAGAACAGAGCCAAGCGCTGAGCTATTAGCTTTACTAAACAACGCTGATTATCAACCTATGGTGATATTTCCAGCTGAAGATGTAGAGCCGGGCAGGGCAACCACCGAAGTAAACATTGAGCCTGGCAAAAAGCCATTATTTATATTTTTAGATGGTACCTGGCGCGAAGCTAAAAAAATGATCCGCAAAAGCCCGTACCTAGATAATTTACCGGTGTTGTCGATCACCGCTGATAAACTATCAGATTACCGTTTACGCGTTGCACCTCACGCATACCAGTTAGGCACTGCTGAGGTAGGCATTATGGTGTTAGCGCTCGCAGGTGAGCAAGATGCCGCCTTAAAGCTTGAACAGCACTTTATAAAATTTCGTGATGCGTACTTACTTGGTAAGCGAAATAAGGGCAGGCCACAGTAACTTAATTTTAGGCAAAGAAAAGCGCGCTCTATCTCTAGGCGCGCTTGCGGAATCTTCTAATTTTGCATCCTGCAATTGAACTTAATCAACTCCAATTTTTACTTATCCATGTGATTACGATATTACTTTTTAGTTCTATGTAATTTAGGCTATCCGGGCCTATCTCCTTTAAATCCCTGTACATCCTGTAGTGGTAAAAACTATTACCTATTCCTTTTGGCACATCCTAGTGCAGTCCATTAATTTACAATTCCATTGTGTTGCCTCAAGGGCCTGTCCATTTAATTCCTATCACATCCTGTTAAACAACTATCCGCTGTTGTTATCCTTGCTGTATCGTCCTGATACGTTCCTTTGTGCAACAATCCATTGCGATACTCATCCTGAGCCTGTCCTAATTTCCGTGTTGTCCGTAGTAACCTAATCATTGGTTGTTCGAGTAAGCAGTCCATTTCCTTTTACTCGATAAGCATCACTGCTTGGTTGATGTAGTAATTGTAGCGTGCTGGTGCAACTAAAATAGGTTAAAACGGCTATAGATTTACTTATAAAAAATGAGTATTTATAACAAATTAAACAAAAACAACAGCTTACACTAGTTTTGCTGGGTTGTTATAGGTTTTTTTACTCATTAGCTGTCAGCTCTGTAAGAGATGTCTTACGCGGTATTTCCCTTTTGGTCATTAATTACTTATTTACATTTATGTAAAGAGTGTATATTTTCACGTATCACGATAAAATCCCCTGTAAATAATTACTATTTAGGTAAATTGATATGAGAACTGCACTGGCTATACTTACTTGTATTATTAGCGCTTCGCCTGCGTTTGCGAGCGATGTTGTTAATATTTACTCTTTTCGTCAACCGTTTTTAATTCAACCTATTTTAACTGACTTCACTAAGCAAACTGGCATTAAAACGAATGTGGTTTTTGCAAAAAAAGGGTTAATAGAGCGTGTTAAGCGTGAAGGAAAACACAGTAAAGCCGATTTAGTATTAACATCTAATTTTAGTGCACTTATTCAGCTAGAAGATCTAAATTTAACGCAAAGTATTAAAAGTGATCGCATTAAAAACAATATTCCTGCGTCGTATAGAGATAGCGACGGGCAGTGGGTGGCATTAACTAAGCGGGTTCGTAATGTGTATTCATCAAAAGAGCGCCTAGGTGCATTACCTGAACTCACCTACGAAGATTTGGCTAACCCACAGTACAAAGGACAAATTTGTACACGCTCTGGCAAGCACCCTTATAACCTTGGCTTAGTTGCTTCGATGATTGCTCATCACGGCGAGGAAAAAACTAAAACATGGTTAGAAGGTGTTAAAGCTAATTTAGCACGTAAGCCACAAGGTAACGATCGCGCGCAGGTAAAAGCGGTAAAAGAAGGTTTGTGTAATCTTGCTTTAGGTAATAGTTACTACCTTGGCAAAATGCTTCAAGACGACGAGCAAAAAGCGTGGGCTGAGTCTGTTTATATTAATTTTCCTAATCAGCAAAATCGCGGCTCACACATAAATGTTTCGGGTGCTGTCATTACTAAATATGCAAAAAATCCTGATAATGCCCTTAAGCTTATTGAGTTTATGAGCGAAACCAAAGCTCAAAATATGTATGCCTCTGTAAATATGGAGTACCCGGTTAAGCAAGGCGTTGAGCTATCAAGTTTAGTCGCCTCTTGGGGAAGCTTTAAAGAAGACGGCCTAGCACTTGATGAGATCAGTAAATATCGTCCGTTAGCCCTTAAGCTAATAGATGAGGTGAAGTTCGACCTTTAATGAATTTTATATTTAAGCTGTCTAAATGGCAGCTCTTTGCTTGGTCGACAGGGCTTTTATTGTCGGCCCCGCTGTTTTTTCTGATATATGAATCTTTACAAGGCGACTCAGAGGTATTTTCTCATCTGTGGGATACCGTGCTGTGGGATTATATTACTAACACCGTACTGCTTATTTTTGGCGTATGCCTGCTTAGCTGTGCAATTGCGCTACCGCTTGGCTGGCTCAGTGCGTATTGTTCCTTCCCCGGAAAAAAGCAATTTGAATGGGCGCTTATGCTGCCCCTTGCAATGCCTACCTATTTAATAGCCTATGTGTATACCGATTTGCTAGATTACGCTGGCCCTGTGCAAATAGCCCTAAGAGACTGGTTTGATTGGCACTCGCCAACGGATTATTGGTTTTTTGATATTCGCACTTTGCCCGGCGCTATGGTGATGATCGCACTTGTGCTGTATCCGTATTTATTTTTAATTTTTAAAACCGCACTGCGAGAGCAGTCATTTAAGCTAGTGCAAGCTAGTCAATTAATGGGTTTATCGCCTTGGCAAAGCTTTTTTAAGGTAAGTATAGTGCTTTCTCGTGGCTCAATTGTGGCAGCCCTTGCGCTCATAAGCATGGAAACCATGGCCGACTATGCAACGGTAAGTTACTTTGCAGTGAGCACCTTAACCACCGCGGTGTACGATACATGGTTTGGTTATTACTCACTCACGGCTGCAGCGAAAATATCGGGCGTTATGCTGTTACTGCTGTTTTTAGCTTTAATGGCGGAGCGCTTTAGTCGGCGTAACCAAGCCGTGTTTGAGCGTCAATCAGGTGTTAATAGCGAGTCGTTATACAAACTTAAAGGTAAACAAGCATGGCTGGCTACGTCATTTTGCAGTGTTATTTTGCTCATTGCTTTTATTATACCTATGTTGGTATTGCTAAATTATGCAATAACTTACTTTGATAAAGCGTGGAACACGGCATTTTTTAGTTACGCGTGGCAAAGTTTACAAGTAGCTATTATTGTAAGCGTAGCCAGTATAATACTCGCTACACTAATCGTTTTTTATCAGCGTGTGGCAAAGCAAGGCTATTCTTTAATACCTGGTCGCTTAGCGAGCACCGGCTATGCACTGCCAGGTACGGTACTGGCTATTGCTGTGTTATTACCGCTTAGCGCATTAGAAAACTCAATAAATATAGCCCTTGAGAGCTACAACCTAGATATAGGTTTATTACTAACTGGCAGCATTGTCACTATTATACTGGCTTACTTAGTGCGCTTTTATGCCATTGCGCACGGTGCTATAGAATCGAGCTTTGTGCGTATTAGTCCATCACTGGATATGGCTAGCCAATCTATGGGTAAAAGCCAA
The DNA here is from genome assembly GCF_023161905.1 of Pseudoalteromonas sp. 2CM41L. Taxonomy (NCBI): domain Bacteria; kingdom Pseudomonadati; phylum Pseudomonadota; class Gammaproteobacteria; order Alteromonadales; family Pseudoalteromonadaceae; genus Pseudoalteromonas; species Pseudoalteromonas sp. 2CM41L. The sequence continues at coordinate 15,463 of NZ_JALNTN010000029.1, read as the reverse complement.
GGGCAAACACTGCGCTTAGTGCACCTTCCTTTATTACGTCGAGGTCTTTTAACAGCTGCATTGCTTGTATTTATTGAATGTATGAAAGAGCTGCCAGCCGCATTACTATTAAGGCCTTTTGACTTTGAAAGTTTAGCCACACATGTATTTCAATATGTGAGCGATGAGCAGCTTGAGCTTGCCTCTATTTCCGCTTTATTTATTGTTTTAGTTGGGTTGATCCCCTTGTATTTTATTAATCGTTCTATGGAGCAACGCAGTTAAATGAGCCGTTTAAATTTACAAGGTGTGGGTTATCACTACAGTGGCACGCACGTGCTACACAATTTAGATTTAACGGTGGGTCAAGACGAAATTGTGTGTTTGCTCGGGGCCAGCGGCTGCGGTAAAACAACCACCTTAAAAGCAATTGCTGGCCTTATTGAAATAAATGAAGGTAGGGTATTTATAGATGGCAAATGTGTAAGCGACAAGCATACATTTGTATCACCAGAGCATCGTAATATAGGGATGATGTTTCAAGATTATGCCCTGTTTCCGCACCTCAGTGTGGCCGATAATATTGCGTTTGGGCTGGGTAAAATAAGCAAAGTTCAAAAACAGCAACGGGTAGAGGAAATGCTAGAGCTAGTGCATTTAACAGGGTGTGCAAAACGCTACCCTCATCAGCTCTCGGGTGGCCAGCAGCAACGCGTGGCTATTGCGCGGGCTTTGGCTTATAAGCCTAGTTTATTGCTTCTTGATGAGCCTTTTTCGAACATAGATACACAAGTACGTTTTGAGTTAATTGCTGATATTAGGCGCATTATTAAAGCGCAGCAGGTTTCTGCGGTATTTGTTAGCCACTCAAAAGAAGAGGCCTTTGCGTTTTCAGACACGCTAGCCATTATGCACCAAGGAAAAATAGCCCAACAAGGTACACCAGAGCAGCTTTTTGCCATGCCAAAGACAAAGGAGGTTGCAGAGTTTCTGGGTCAGGGCATATACTTAGGCGCAGAAGTGTTAACGGCAACTGAATACACAACGCCTTTTGGTGTCGTGCAATCGCAGCATGAGCATACGCACAGTGCAATAAAAGGGGTGGTGTATATTCGTCCACACCATATTGAGCTTGCGCAAAATACGCAGGCCGATAACCCTCAAGGTGTGAGCATTTTAAGCCGTCGGTTTATAGGCTCGGCTTATGTTTACACTGTTGTAATTGCAGAGCAAGAGATTGAAGTTGCCGCACAATATGGCCAGTCATTTGAAATAAATGAGCAGGTTATAATAAAAATAAAACCTCACACGGTGAATTTTTTCGAATCATAACAAATGTGTTATTCGCTGTGTTTTATAAAGCTAAGGAATAACAATGGCGCAAGCGCAATCTGGGATTTGTGCTGAAGCAAACTTACACGGTTTGCATTTATTTTTTAATGTATTTGATGGTCAAGACGAGTCATTGCGCGCAAAGCTTAAGCGCGTAAGCGCAATTGAAGAAGAGTTTAGTGATCAGTTCTCCGAAGCCATGCTCTCTTGCATGGTGGCTATAGGCGCGCAATATTGGCCGCATATACTACCTGAATATATCCCAAGCGAGCTGCAAAGCTTTCCTAATATAAATCACAGTGATTTTGTTATGCGCGTACAGCCATGTGATTTATTCATACAAATTCGCTCAGACCGAGAAGATGTTAATCACCTTTTTGCATTGCAAATATTAAAGTTGTTTTCGCCCGATGTAGAGCTGGTTGAACAAATTCGCAATTTTAGGTTTTTAGATGGGCGAGACTTTAACGGCTTTATTTATGCAGGCGACACCCCACATGGACGCCAAAAACGAATCACGGCACTGGTTAATAACCCCGACAGCTTTGAACACCAAGGCAGCTATATTCATGTACAGCGTTATAAGCATGACCTGAGCGTATGGCAGCATTTATCACTAAGCGAGCAAGAGCATATTATGGGGCGTACACGTTTAGATAACACCTTAATTGAGCCTAAGGTAGATACGAGCCACGCGACTAGAAGTGAGCTAAAAGATGAAAGCGGCCAAGCAATACTGCTTAACCAAAGCATGCCGTATGGCGATGTTTACGAGCAAGGCATGCTAAGTATTACATGCTCTGCATCGGGAAGTGCGTTTGAAAAGGTACTTAACAGCCGCATAGGAAAAGGGGAGTGTTACGACCACTGGCTTGATTTTACTCAAGCCGATATGGGCTCAGCGTTTTTTGCGCCGTCAGTTAGTTTTTTAAAACAGCTTTAAACCGTATCAAATAAAATGCGTACGCGCTCTAGTGTAATGTCTATTTCAGATATTTTTGCTGGGGCAATAAAAATAGTGTCATCTCCGGCAATTGTGCCCAATACACCATCCGCTTTGCCTAGTGAGTCTAATAAGCGGGCAATTAACTGCGCAGCGCCTGGGCTGGTGGTTATAATAATCATCATTTCGTTATGCATAATATCAATAACAAGCTGACGTAGTGGGCTTTTAGCAGTCGGTACGCCCATTTCTGCGGGTAGGCAATAAACCATTTCTTGTTTAGCATTACGGGTACGCACAGCGCCAAACTTGCTAAGCATGCGCGACACCTTACTTTGGCTTATATTGTCAAAGCCTTGCTCTTTTAATGCTTCGACTATTTCGCCTTGCGAGCCAAAGTTCTCTTCTTTTAAAAGTGCTTTAAACGCTTTTACCAGCGCTTCTTGTTTGTCTTGTGGTTGCATAGTCTTTATTCATTTTTGTTATTTATAATGCAAATTCTACACAAAAATGAATAATTATGCAGCAGTTGTTTAGTTAACTTGCCAGTTTGCTGCGATAAACCAACAAAGTTTACAACTATGGTCGAAAATATACCTGAAATAAGCAGGATAAATTTGTTTTTAGTCGCTAATTTCATTATCTTAAGAGCCACAAATATTTCCTACCTCAAATTACGGAGAATTCCAATGAAAGTTGCTGTATTAGGTGCTGCAGGCGGTATCGGTCAAGCGTTGTCTTTATTATTAAAAACAGGCTTACCAGCTGGTTCTGAATTATCACTTTACGATGTTGCACCAGTTGTACCAGGTGTTGCGGTTGACCTATCTCACATCCCTACAGATGTTAAAGTAGCAGGTTTTGGCGCAGACGATTTAAATAAAGCGCTTGAAGGGTGTGATATCGTACTTATCCCAGCGGGTATGCCACGTAAACCAGGTATGGATCGTGCGGATTTATTTAACGTAAACGCAGGTATCATCAAAACATTAGCAGAAGGCATTGTAGCTAGCTGTCCTAAAGCGTTAGTGGGTGTTATCACTAACCCAGTAAACGGCACTGTGCCAATTGTTGCTGAAGTATTCAAAAAAGCAGGTACTTACGACGCTAAGCGCGTATTTGGTATCACTACGCTTGACGTAATTCGTTCAGAAGCATTTGTTGCTGAGCTTAAAGGCGTAGACGTAGCAACCGTTAAAGTACCAGTAATTGGTGGCCACTCAGGCACAACCATTCTACCTCTACTTTCTCAAGTTGAAGGCGTAAGCTTCACTGAAGAAGAAGTAGCTACACTTACTCCACGTATCCAAAATGCAGGTACTGAAGTAGTAAATGCTAAAGCGGGCGGTGGTTCAGCTACATTATCTATGGGTGCTGCTGCAGCACGTTTTTGTATGTCTTTAGTTAAAGGCCTACAAGGTGAAGACGTAGTAGATTACGCATACGTTGCTGTTGAAAATGGCGATGCAGAGTACTTTGCTCACCCAGTACGTTTAGGCACAAACGGCGTAGAAGAAATTCTTTCTTACGGCGAGCTAAGCGCATTTGAAGAAAAAGCTAAAAACGACATGCTTGAAACTCTGAAAAAAGACATCAAAGAAGGTGTTGATTTCATGGCGTAATAGCCAAGTTATGCACAAAAAAGCCTGCTTATGCAGGCTTTTTTATTGCTCGAAAATTATGGCCCTTAAACACTAATTAAGGGAGGCTGCAAAGTTAGTGATCTCGCTCTACAGCTATACGCGCTAAGCTGATTAACGCTTGCTTGTACTGCGACTCTGCTAAAAAGTCTAAACAGGCAATGGCCTTGTCTGCTTCTTGCTGCGCCTTTTGCATTGTAAATTCAAGTGCGTTGGTTTGTTTAAGTGCCGTTAAAATAGCCTCAAGGTTATCCATACCATTGCAATGCTCAATGGCATCACGAATAAGGGCTCTTTGCTGATCACTGCCGTGCTTCATCGCATATATTAGCGGTAAGGTTGGCTTACCTTCTGCTAAATCATCACCAATATTTTTACCTAATTGGTCAGCGTCTGCGTTGTAATCAAGCACGTCATCAACTAACTGAAAAGCAGTACCTAAATGCATACCATATAAATTAAGCGCATCTAACACACTGTTATCTTGCTCGGTAATAATAGCTGCAAGCCCTGTAGCGGCTTCAAATAATTTAGCCGTTTTAGAGTAAATAACCTGCATGTAACTTGCTTCGGTGGTATTAGGGTCGTTGCAATTCATAAGTTGCAATACTTCACCCTCAGCAATCACGTTGGTGGCATCAGCAAGCACTTGCATAATTTGCATTTTGCCCAGCCCCACCATAAGTTGAAACGAGCGGGTGTAAATAAAATCCCCAACCAGCACGCTGGCAGCATTACCAAATTCGGCATTTGCAGTCGGTGTACCACGGCGCAGGTTAGATTCATCAACAACATCATCATGTAATAGTGTTGCAGTATGAATAAATTCAACAATCGTTGCCAAAGTAATGTGATCTTTACCTTGGTAACCCAAAGCTCTTGCTGCCAATATTGCCAGCATCGGGCGTACGCGTTTGCCGCCGCTGTTAACGATGTACAAACCAAGTTGATTGACTAACGCCACATCTGAGCGCATTTGCGCGTGTATAAGTTGATTGACGTCATTCATATCGCTTTCGATTAACGCCTGGATAGCTTTTATATCCATTGATCTCCGAGCCAATTTTTATGTGTGAACGGCGCTGATTGTACAACAAAAAAAGCACTAGCTCGATATTTTGTGACGATTCATTAAAAAAACCGAGTTAAAAACCTTAATTAGCGCTTAATTAGGGTATTTAATTGTATATTTCACACTCAAAGCGCGACTATTTATTGCGCAGTCAATGGGTTCTGGAGTAGGCATAGCGACACGTAAATTTATTTTGTCTTTGCACTAAAAAGCGCTTGGCAACAGGGCAATTTAATATAAAATGGGGGAAATATTGAATTGCTCTCAATGCAGCTACTTTTTATTCATTTTAATTACAAAATAGGCTTGCTAGTTTTTATGCATTAGCGTAAACTTCGCGCCCTATCGAAGAATATTTTAGTTGCGTCGATTTGAGGGCGCACAGACGGAGTTAATTATGTACGCGGTTTTCCAAAGTGGTGGTAAACAGCATCGTGTGACTGAAGGTCAAACGATTCGTCTTGAAAAATTAGACGTTGAAACTGGTGCAGCAGTTGAATTTGATTCAGTACTTTTAGTTGCTGATGGTGAGAAAATCGAGATCGGTGTACCGTTCGTAAACGGTGGTAAAGTAACAGCTGAGGTTGTTTCACATGGTCGCGGTGAGAAGATTAAGGTTGTTAAATTTAGACGCCGTAAGCATTCTCGTAAGCAAATGGGCCATCGTCAATGGTTCACTGAAGTTAAAATCACTGGCATTAGCGCTTAATTAGAGGTACTTAGAAATGGCACATAAAAAAGCAGCTGGTAGTACTCGTAACGGTCGCGATTCAGAAAGCAAACGCCTAGGTGTTAAGCGTTTTGGTGGCGAATCAGTTCTAGCGGGTAGCATCATTGTTCGTCAACGTGGTACTCGTTTCCACGCTGGCGCAAACGTAGGTATCGGTAAAGACCACACTATCTTCGCAAAAGCAGATGGTAAAGTTCAATTTGAACAAAAAGGTCCTTTAAACCGTAAATACGTAACTATCGTAGCTGAGTAATCAGTAAGGTAGTAAAAAACCCCGCCTTTGCGGGGTTTTTTGTTTTCAGAAACGTCAAATATATACCCAAGCCTGCATTTACGTTGGCTTGGGTATATAATAGTTAAATTAAAGCCAATCCCTAAAGTGAGTAATCATGAAGTTTGTAGATGAAGTAGAAATTCGCGCAGAAGCTGGTGACGGCGGCAGCGGTGTCGTGTCTTTCCGTCGAGAAAAATATGTACCAGACGGTGGCCCGGACGGCGGTGACGGTGGAGACGGTGGTAGTGTTTATCTACAAGCTGATGAAAACTTAAATACCCTAATTGATTACCAGTTTGAGCGTTTTCACCGTGCCGAGCGTGGTACTAATGGTCAAAGCCGTAACTGTACAGGTAAAAAGGGCGAAGACTTGGTAGTAAAAGTACCTGTGGGTACACGTATTACCGACGTTGACACTCAAGAGGCGTTAGGCGATTTAACGCAGCATGGTCAAAAAATTGTGGTTGCAAAAGGTGGTTTCCATGGCTTGGGGAATGCACGTTTTAAATCAAGTACTAACCGTGCTCCACGTCAAAAAACGTTAGGTACTCCAGGTGAAGTTCGTAACCTTAAATTAGAGCTTATGCTACTTGCCGATGTAGGCCTATTAGGGTTGCCAAATGCAGGTAAATCAACGTTTATTCGCAGTGTATCTGCAGCAAAGCCAAAAGTAGCTGATTACCCGTTTACCACGCTAATTCCTAATTTAGGGGTTGTGCGCCCAGAGGCTAACAAATCGTTTGTAATAGCCGATATTCCGGGCTTAATTGAAGGGGCCTCAGACGGTGCTGGCCTAGGTATTCGCTTTTTGAAGCATTTAGAGCGTTGTCGTGTATTGTTGCACGTGATTGATGTTATGCCTGTTGATGGTTCAAACCCTGTTGATAATGCATTTGCCATTATTAACGAGTTACACCAATACAGCCCTAAGCTTGCAGAAAAGCCACGCTGGTTAGTGTTTAATAAAATAGACCTATTACCAGAAGATGAAGCGCAAGCTTTGTGTGAGCAAATTGCGCAAGAGCTAGGTGAAGAAGAAAACGTTTACCGTATTTCAGCAGTCAATAAGCTTAATACTCAGCCATTAATTCACGATATTATGGCATTACTTGATAGCATGCCTAAAGAGAAGTTCGTTGAGATTGAAGACGAAGAAGTTGAGTTCAAGTGGGATACTTATCATCAAAAAGCAACCAAAGGCGATGATGATGATTGGGACGACTGGGATGAAGACGACTACGATGTAGAAGTCGTCTACGAGCGTTAATAAAAAACATATTTTAAAAAGGAGCATAAGCTCCTTTTTTATTTTTTAAGAATAAAGTACTAGGTATTTGATGTGATAATTTCAATGATCGCCGCAATGGCAAACAACCGTGTAATTGGTCTTGATAATAAAATGCCGTGGCATTTACCCGCCGATCTACAGCATTTTAAAAAGGTAACAACAGGCAAACCTGTCGTTATGGGGCGTAAAACATTTGAATCGATAGGTCGTCCTTTACCTGGGCGTCGCAACATAATTATTACCCGTAATAGCCAGTATAGCGCTCAAGGTATTGAGACGGTCAGCACCCCAGAGGCTGCGCTAGAGCTAGTTAAAGCCGAAGAAGAGGTGATGATAATTGGCGGTGGTAATATTTATCAGCAGTTTTTACCAAGGGCCGATCGTTTATATTTAACCTTTATAGATTTAGAGGTTGAAGGGGATACGCAGTTTCCAGATTACCAAGCGGTAGCAACGTGGAAAAACGTCGACGAACAGGCAAATAAACCCGACGAAAAGAATCAATATAGTTATAAATTCGTAACTTTATATAAAAAAGATTAACATTATTGCGAAACTTACAGCAGGTTGGTACAATATTAGACAATCAACATAGGTAAAAAGTACCATAAAGGGTGTTTCATGTTTAAATTGTCAAAGCTAATTGTTATTACAGCCGTTGCTGCTGGTTCGTTAATGTATACCGTGCCTGCTAAAGCCAATGATCAATTAGCAGTATCTATTTGTGAATATATCGCAGCTGATGATAAAAACCGTTTACGTAGTAAACTAAAAAGCTCACGTGTAAAAATTCGCAATATTTACGATGCTATTCAATGTAATGGTAATAATTTACTTCGCCATGCTGTAGTTAGTAACGCTGTTGACTCGGGCGAGTACATAGTTAAAAACTTATCAAAAAGCGCACTGTCTGATGGCGCTGATATAGCATGGGCTGAAGGCAATGGCCACGGTGGCTCACCGTTAATTGCTGTAATTAAAGACCGTGCAGGCCTTTAATTAACACAATAAAATAAAACCGCGCGGGTCGCGGTTTTTTTGTGCCTGGCGTTAGCTAATACGCAGCGCTTTAGTAATGGTGATAGCTGTATTAAGCCTCTTATAATTTGCACACCCAAGTGATGAAACTCTCACCTTATAATTAACCCGCGTTTCTTATCTTTAATAGCATATAAATTAAGTTGCTTGGTTTAATAAAGGCGCTGTATTCGCTAAGCCTTTACTCGTATATTTGGGGCAAATATACGTGTTTTCCCTGAGTTACATAAAATTGTCATAAATAGTTAATAGTCTACGCGCTTAAACAATAGGGGTTGTTATTTATGCGCGTATCATCTTTTACTCGGCTGTTAGCCATACTGTTAACATTGGCAAGTATTTTATTAGCCATCACACTATTATGGGCAAGCCAAACTTTACTTAAGCTTGAGCAACAAGACAGCGCATACAGTAAATTAAAAAACACGATTTTAGTGGATTTAGCCGGTGACTTAGGCAGTTATCTAGAACAAGGTGATAGCCAATACTTAAATCAATCATCAGCCCTAATTGAACAAGTAAAAACACAGCAACTCGCAGTACTCCCCTCGGTACTTGCCGAGCAATTAAATGATCAGCTCAGCACGTTAGATACCGATATTAAAGGTAAGTATAGAGCGCTGGGTAAATTGTCGGGCAACGAAACGGCGTTACTTGATAATGCAATTCGCCAAATGGCCGGCTCAGCCTCGTCACTGATTGGTTATGCAAAAAAATCCCCTAATCAAAATAGCGATGCGCAAGCTTATTACACACTGGGCGCTGATTACTATAACGAGGTGACCAACCTTGCCTTATTTACTTATCAACTAATCGTAAGTTACGACAGCAATACTGAACAAAGTTTGCAGCAAAGTATTGCTAATTTAAATGCGTTAGCAGCCAAAATAGAGCAACTCCCTAATCTAGGTGTTATGAGCGAAGTTGACGAAGATGCTTTATTTTTTGACGAAGAAGCTGAAGATTTGGCCGATGAAATAAAATCTGAAATTACCAGCTGGCCTAACCGCTACCCCCGCGATTTAGCCAGTACATTAGCGCAAGCCCAGCAACGAGAAGCGGGCACCAATGAATTGCGTGAGCAAATTAGCTTGCTCTCTAAAACCGTTATTTATGCAGAGCAGCAACTAAAACATGCACAAGGGGCGCTTAAAGAAAACGTATTTTGGGTATTTTGCTTTGCTATTGGCGCTTTGGTGATACTAGCCGCGGGTGTTTATATTGTGCAGCGTAACCAAGTGCTCAACCCATTAAGGCAACTCAGAGACGGGTTTGCCTTTTTAATTGAAAGTAACGAGCTTAAGAATATTGAAAGTAAGAACCCAAAAACAGAGGTTGGCGAAATAGCCAGTTACTTTAATTTATTAATTGAGCGACAGCGCAAAGAGGCTCAAGAGCGTGCCCAAATGCTAAAAGTGGTAAATGATTTTATGCAGCAAATGAGTGAGCATTTGCAAACTATTAGTCATAAAGCGTCTACAAGTCATGGGCAAGTGGAGCAAAACCAACATTTACTTGCTGATATTCAACAAATTGGCGAGCAGGTAAATAATATTAATGCCCAAGTGGCTGATAACGCCCAGCACACTTTTAGTGCAATGGAGCAAAGCTTAGGCTTTGCACAAAGCATGCTAAGTGCCAGCTCAGATACGCAAACACGGGTTGAGCAAAGTATGCAAAACCTACAAGAGCTGCTTGCGGGGGTTGAAGGCGTTGGGCAAATTATTGAAGTGATCCGCAATATTGCCGATCAAACAAACCTACTAGCGTTAAATGCAGCAATTGAGTCAGCACGTGCTGGCGAGCATGGCCGAGGCTTTGCTGTTGTAGCTGATGAAGTACGCCAGCTTGCCCGTCAAACTCAAGGCTCATTGAGCGATATTAATGAGCAGCTCACACTACTGAGCGAAAAGTCGGGCACAGTATCTACACAAATTGCGGCCTTAGCAGATGGCGCGCAGTCGCAAACACAAAACGCGCAAGAGCTAAAAGTAAACTCAGAGGGCGTGGCCGATAACGCTCAGCAAGCCAACAAAGTGGCCTTTGAGGCCATGGAGCTGGCTAAACAGCAAAGTAATTTGCTAGATAACTTTAGCCAGTCAATGCAAAGTATGAAAGGCCAAGTAAGCGAATCAAGCTTACTTGTTGACGATATTCATAGCCAGTTACAACAGCAAATGCAAACCATAAAAGTAAACCTTGGCTTGTAAATACCTGCTAACACAAAGGTAATTAGCGTTATACTGTAGGCTCATTAATCAAATGCTTTAAGGATTTATCATGATTGAACAAGGTCAAACGTTACCCGCAGTTACATTAACGCAGCTAACAGACGAAGGCATGCAAACTCACACTAACGCTGAGCTTTTTAATGGTAAAAAGGTTGTGCTTTTTGCTGTACCGGGTGCATTTACGCCTACCTGTTCAAATGCGCATTTACCTGAATTTATAAACCTTAGTGATAAAATTAAAGCAAAAGGTATTGCGGCAATTTACTGTGTATCGGTTAACGATGCTTTTGTAATGAAAGCGTGGGGAGAATCTCAAAATGCCCAACAAATCGACATGTTAGCAGATGGCGATGGCAGTTTTACTAAAGCGTTAGGGCTTGATAAAGACACCGGCAGTTTTGGTGGAACACGCTCTACGCGCTATGCAATGGTAGTCGACGATAATGTAGTAACAGGACTGTTTGTTGAAAAAGACAAAGAGTTTTCAGTAAGCCGTGCTGAATCTGTGTTAGAAAAACTATAATCGCATTATTAAAGCCCTAAGTGCATGCACTTAGGGCCTTTTAATTATGGCTGGTATTGGCCACTTAATGTTAAACCCGAAAAGGTTCTGTAAGCGTTAACGCTTAAATGCCACGTACCCGCTTGCGGATTGCTAAACGTACATGTTTCTGCGTTGCCGTTTTTATAAGGACGACAATCGTAGCTAGATGCGGTAGGTTGGCTGCCAAACTTAACAAATAAGTCAGCATCACCTGTACCACCTGAGGTGGTGACTGTAAATGTGCTCATTCCTGCTGGCACATCTAAGGTATAGTGCTTCCAGTTACCTGTTGTAGCCGTTACATCGCTCACCGTGCCGCCACCGGCTTCTGGTGTAGTTGAACCGCCACCTGTAGAACCACCTGTAATATTACCCACTAAACTAACGCCAGAATAAGCCGAGTAGCCACGAAGCATTACATGGTATGTACCAGCTGTTGGGTTATCAATAGAACACTCCTCGCTATTACCGCCTTTGTACGGACGACAATCGTAGCTTGAGGTAGTTGGTTGGCTGCCTGCGCGTACGTATAAATCTGCATCGCCGCTACCGCCACTCATTGTGAATGTAACATTCGTTGCACCACTTGGCACAGTCATCGTGTAATACGCTTGTGAACTTGCAGCGCCGCTTAAGCCTGTTTTAGCTTCGCCATCTGTCAGTTCGCTATCGCCACCGGTAGGAGGTGTTGTACCGCCACTTGCTGCGGCTACAGCGGCTGCTGCATCAACAATACCTGTACCACAACTTGTACACGTTGCTGGGAATGAGCGGGTGGTCGATTTTAAAATGCTTTCTATTTCATCTGGGGTAGCATTTGGTTTAGCTTGCTTTATCAGGGCTGCAACACCGGCAACATGAGGCGCCGCCATTGATGTACCTTGAGAGAACGCATAGCTATCGCTTGAAGGTGTAGACGAGCCTGAGTTATAGGTTGATAAAACGCCTTCAGAGTCGTTTGCAAAGCTTTGTGCGCCGCCCGGCGCTGCAACATCAATATTGCTACCGTAGTTTGAATAATATGCTCGTCCGCCGTTACGACCAACAGAGGCAACATTAACAACGCCACTACAGTTACCTGGATTATAGTTTGCTGAGTTATCGTTATCATTACCGGCAGCAATAACCACGACTGCACCGTTGCTGCGTGCTGTGTTAATTGCGTTTTGTGTGGTAGAGCTACACGAGCCGCTGCCACCTAAGCTCATGTTAATTACATCAGCAGGGTTTGAGTTGGCAGGAATGCCCGATACATTTCCGCCAGATGCCCAAATAATGCCATCAGCAATGTCTGACGTTAAACCACCACACTTACCAAGTACACGTACAGGCACAACTTTAGCGCCATAAGCCACACCGGCAACACCTTCACCGTTATTAGTAACAGCCGCAACCGTACCTGCTACGTGCGTACCGTGCCAGCTTGAGCCTTGTGCGCCGTTATTTCCACATTCGCCAGCGGCTACAGCATCGCCCGGATCGCGTGCGTCACTGTCGCGACCGCCGCCATCATTAGCTACCGATAGGTTAGAGATCATATCGTAACCCGGTAAAATGTTAGCATTTAAATCAACATGAGGGCGGTAGCCAGTATCAAGTACCGCAACCACTACGCCACTGCCTGTTGCAGTATCCCATGCGGTTGGTAAGTTTAGGCCGCCCGCTTGCTCATAGTAGTGCCATTGGTCGCCGTAACGAGGGTCATTAGGCGTTGCAAATGGTTTTAACATTTGATCCACTTCAATGTATTCAACATTGCCAGAATCAACCATTTCTTGCATAAATTCTTGTGCTTCTGCAGCGCTTAGTTTTTTATCTGCGCGCATAACGTGGTGGTTATTAAGCGCCATTGCTCGGATGTACTTCGCTTTTACTTTACCTTTTTTAGAAGCGAAATTTTTTACAAAGCGTTGAGCACGCTTTTTCATATTTGCAGGGCTTGCGTCAGCAGACGAAATGCTTAGCATATCGTTCGCGCTATTTTTGTACTTAATAATAAACTGAGTTTCAAAACCCGATTGGCTTTGTAGTTTGGCTGTGGTTTCTGCCATAGAGGTAGACACATCTTGGGCAACACTTGCAGATGCTGCAAATACCGTACTAATAGTGAGCGCGATAGCGCAACGCTTAAATGATTTACTTGTTGTCATAATTATCCCTAGTTGTTATTAGTTAGTTCGTAATATTAAATTACGAAACAGAAACAAAGGTAAATGATCTGTTAATTTCTTTAAAATAATAATTGCTTATGTACCTATTTCTTTTAGTTATAACCTAGGTGTACGGTGCCTTTGTCGTTGTTTAGTATTTATCATACAAAACAAAAATAAGTATAAAGGATTGTTATTTTTAAGCTGTTTAGAAAAGCCATAACTAGTCTCGGTTACATTTGTTGCTATAAATTTAATAATAAATTCTATTCAGAGTGTTTAAACAAACTTTGCTATAATTGGGCAAATTTTTGAGTAGGGCGAAGTAATGAATCAAGTAGATGTAATTGTGATTGGCGCAGGTGCAGCCGGATTAATGAGTGCAGCACAAGCAGGTTATCGCGGGCGTAGCGTTACAGTGCTTGATATGGGCAAAAAGCCTGGTCGAAAAATTTTAATAAGTGGTGGTGGGCGTTGTAATTTTACCAATGAAAATGCCAGTCCAGAAAACTACTTATGCAGTAACCCTCACTTTGTTAAATCGTGCTTAAGCCGCTATACACAACACGATTTTATTGAGCTGGTGGATCGCCACGGCTTGGTATACCATCATAAAACCTTAGGCCAATTGTTTTGCGATAACAGCGCGCAAGATATAGTTGATATACTACTTACCGAATGCGAGTGGGCTGGTGTTAATATTAAATTGCGCAGCGAAGTGTTAAATGTGGCTAAAACCGATATTGGCTACCGTGTTACCACTGAGCAAGAAACACTTACTTGTGAATCGCTAGTTATCGCATCGGGCGGTTTAACAATGCCCAAGCTTGGCGCCACTCCTATAGGCTATAAAATTGCAGAGCAGTTTGGCTTAAACGTACTACCTACCATGGCGGCGCTTGTGCCATTTACTTTGCATCAACACGATAAAGAACGCTTTGAAGGGCTTTCAGGAATTAGTATACCGTGCGAAGTGTCTAGCGAAGACGGCACTGTATTTAAAGAGAATATTTTGTTTACTCACCGAGGTTTATCGGGGCCTGCGATATTGCAAATAAGCTCATTTTGGCGAGCAGGGCAGGCAGTAAGCATAAACTTGCTCCCTGATCTCGATTTAAAACAGCAACTGGCTGATTGGCGAGAAACACAAGCCCAAAAATCATTAAAAAACAGCCTTGCGACTATTTTACCCAAACGCTTTATAGACATACTGCACGACAGCAAAGCGATTCCAGATTGTAATATTAATCAGCTTACCCATGCTCAAATAGATGAGTTAGCAAGCTATATTCACGCATGGCAAATAAAACCTAATGGCACAGAGGGCTATCGCACCGCCGAGGTAACTTTGGGCGGCGTTGATACCGATGAGCTGAGCTCTAAAACCTTTGAAGCTAAAAAAGCCAAAGGCTTATATTTTATAGGCGAAGTAACCGATGTAACGGGTTGGCTTGGGGGTTACAACTTCCAGTATGCGTGGAGCTGTGGATTTGCTGCAGGGCAATATGCTTAAACTAGCTTATTAGATTCTAGATGAAGACAATTAGATGCAAACAAAGACATTCCATAATCAAATAAAGACAAATATAGGCTAGAGTTGTTACATTATCGGAACTGATATTATTAGATACATTAATGTTGAAGTGATGAAGTTTTTAATGTTGTTATCTGCTGGGGGCTGAAACCATTGCGAAGTAATTCAAAATCACAGAGTTCAACGGTAGCTTTTTTACCTTCACCGACTACTTTGTAAGTACTGCCGCTTGCTGTTTTTATCAGGTTTTTCTTTGGCTTTATTTTAACCAATTTGGAAGTGCAATTATAATCACCTTTGCTGAATCTAAAAGAATTATCTTCAACACAGATACCCCACAAAACTTTACCGATGTTATGTTCTTTATTTTTGACCGTCACTATTTGCCAATCACAAACTATAGTATCCATAAATCACCCTTATCCCATGAGCAATAAAGTTCGATAGTAGGAAGTTTGTGGCTAAAAGCACAGTAAATAAGTGGATCTAATCTTGTGTTTTTCATTCAAAATTTTGTGAACGACTGCAAAACGTGCAGTTTAAGTATCTTCTCTTACTCAATAACGCTGGGCTTATTTATTCTTGTTGCAGGTATTCTTGAAGACGACTGGTCAGGTTAAGGGAGTTAAGGTTGTAGTGGCATAGTTAATTTGGCCACCCATTAAGAAAGAAATGTTATGCTAATAAGCATACAAATTTGGGTGAAAA
>NZ_JALNTN010000028.1:0-26456 GCF_023161905.1 Pseudoalteromonas sp. 2CM41L | reverse complement strand
GCTGCAATTAATACTCACATCTAAACTTATCACGTAGGTCGGGCGAGCGTAGCGACTCCCGACGCAATGATAATGTCCCATTTGCTATGTGACTCTCTACCGCTGTGGGCACCACGACATCGCCAGGCTCCAAATACAAGAAAGCCCGGCTAGCAACAGCCGGGCTTTTTTACGTCTGCAGAAAAGTAAAAATACATTCCAGGTATTATTCGCACAGCCTCCACCACCTCCGTAGCGTGGGTTGAGTATCACGAAAACCGCGGATAAGGCTCGCCGCACATCTTTGTATGGTAAATATAGTGTTTTTATATATGCGTACCTTAGTCCGCACTAGATTTGACAGCGTAGCACACCTACTCCCAATACCAGAAAACTGCTTGAGAAATGAAGCATTATTTCTACGGCTCTAGAAAAGTGAAATACCTGCCGTTATATAGTTCCGACACTCCTCCGTAGCGTGGATTGAGGCTCACGACGCCCGCGATTAAAGCACGCAATATAACTTAAAGTAATGAATTAATTTTAAACAGTTCATAGGGCTTAGCTTATTATCAAGCGTAGCACCTTAAGTTTGGTATAAAGCGGTTTGACTATCTATATAGCTTTTGCTTTTATTTACGCTGCGTAAGCAGCTCGTAACTTATGACGTAGCTAGCTATACAAGCAGGTTTAGGTTGTGAAAGCTCGTTTGATATATTAAATAAGCTTTGTCATTAGCTTATAGTGTACTTAAATCGTTTCGTTTTAATGAGCCACCTAAAAAGGCCCAGGGCAAATAACAAAGCGGTGGCTACACCTGATAAAACCCATAGAATTCGTAATGGCTGATCGGCAATGCTGCCATTGTGAAGTGGATGCAACCAGTTTTTAAATTTACTGGCAATGCTCATCTTATCTATATTAAAAACACTTATGAGCTCTCCTGTGCTTGCATTTACTTGCACATAACTGTGAGGAAAGCGATAAGAGGGATCGCTTTTGGTTTTGAACCTAAACCGATATACCGCATTGTGATTTGACGGGGTTTTTACCCATGCTAGCCGTGTATTTGGCATGGCCTCTTGTGCTGTACTAAGTGCTGCTGATAAAGAAATACTGCGCAGGGGTTTTATTATTGCGCTGTTAGGTTTATCTATATTTCCAAGCAGAGCTGTTATTAAAGGATCGGTTTGCTTTGGTATTGCTAACATTATACCGGTTGCTGTTAATAGGATTAAAGGCAGAGCAAAAATTAAACCAAGCAACTTGTGCCAGTCATATAACAAGCCCAGTAAAGAGCTGCGCGCTTTAAACTTTAATGACTTAGCCCATTACCCTTTTTTAGGCCACCAAGCGCATAGGCCTGATATGAGGAGTATAAGGCTACCTATTCCTATATAGCCTATAACGATTGTACCAGTGCTACCTGCAAGCAACGAGAAGTGTACGTTATAAATCCAGGTAACAAAGTAGTTACCCCATACATCCTCACGTAATATAAGCCTGCCATCAGGGCTTAGCCAAACCATAAGTGGTGCAAAAGCGTGATCCACTGTTTCGTTTTGGTTGTAATATCTTGCGGGAATATAATGTTTATCTTTGGTGCTTTCTAAACGCCACGAGCCTTGTTTATCTGGGTAGTGAGTTTTTAACGTTTGATATGCGGTATCCCAATTTATAGGCCTCGCTGTTTCTGTACTTAAACTACTTATATTTTCATCTAGTTCGGGGTAATAAACGAGTATAGAACCTGTTAGACCAATGAGTGCGAGTAAACCCCCGATAGATAAGCCTAGGTATAAATGTACACGTCTTGCTATTTTTCGCCATGAACCATTAAAACGCATAAAAGAGTGACCATTAAAAATATGCAGTAAAGGGATGGCGCATTGTATCTTTGTTTAATAGAAAAGAACTGCGACAAAATGTCGCAGCAATAAAATAATTAGCTTAGCAAACATAAACGCCAGCTTTATAGGCTGGCGTTTAAATCAGGGTTGGTAATTAATTATGCTTTTGGGCCTGCATTTTTAATATCATCTGATACATCGTATTTAGCGAAGTTTTCAGTGAAGTCAGCGGCAAGTTTTGCTGCATATTCATTATATTTTGCTTTATCTTCCCATGTATTAATTGGGTTAAGTAGCTTGCTATCCACACCAGGGACTTCCACTGGTACGTCTAGATTTAATACATCGATATGCTGAGTCTCTACATTGGCTAATTTACCAGATACGATTGCATCTATTACAGCGCGGGTAGTTGGAATATCAAAACGCTCACCGGTACCGTATGGGCCGCCTGTCCACCCTGTATTAACAAGGTAAACCTTTGCCCCAAATTCGCGTACACGCTTCATAAGCAGCTCAGCGTAAACACCTGCAGGGCGAGGGAAGAAAGGGGCGCCAAAACACGTCGAGAATGTAGATTCTATATCGCTAGTTGAGCCAATCTCTGTAGAGCCTACTTTAGCCGTGTAACCACTTAAAAAGTGAAAAGCAGCGGCTTCTTCGCTAAGTACAGAAACCGGCGGTAAAACACCGCTCACATCACAGGTTAAAAATACAACAGCTTTTGGCTCGCCAGCACGGTTTTCAACTTTGCGCTTTTCTACGTGCTCTAGCGGGTAAGCAGCACGGCTATTTTGCGTTAAGCTTGTATCGTTAAAGTCAGGTGTGCGTGTTTCATCAAGTACAACGTTTTCTAAAATTGTACCAAAGCGAATAGCATTCCAAATTACTGGCTCATTTTTTTGTGAGAGGTCGATACATTTTGCGTAACAGCCACCTTCGATATTAAATACGCTTCCTGGTGCCCAACCGTGTTCGTCGTCACCAATTAAAAAGCGTGTTGGGTCGGCCGATAAAGTTGTTTTACCAGTACCCGATAAACCAAAGAATAGTGCTGTATCACCCGCTTCTCCTACATTAGCAGAGCAGTGCATTGGTAATACACCTTTTGCTGGAAGAAGAAAGTTTTGAACGGAGAACATCGATTTTTTCATTTCACCGGCATAACGCATACCAGCAAGTAACACTTTGCGTTGAGCAAAGTTAATAATAACAGTGCCGTCGCTGTTGGTGCCATCACGTTGTGGGTCACAAACAAACGAAGGCACATTCATTACCTGCCATTGGGGTAAATCAGATGCATTATAGTTTTTAGGCTCAATAAACATGTTTTTAGCAAAAATATGGTGCCACGCTGTTTCTGTAGTAACAACTACAGGTAGATAGTGCTCAGGGTCTGCGCCAACTTCTAAGTGAGAGGTGAAGTGGTCATTACTTTGCACATGTGCTTCTACGCGAGCCCATAAAGCGTCAAATTTGTCAGCATCGAATGGGCGGTTTACATTGCCCCATTGGATATCATCTTGCGTTGTTGCTTCTTTTACAATGAAGCGATCTTTAGGGGAGCGACCAGTGCGCTTGCCTGTAATTGCAACAAAGGCTCCATTTGCGGCTAGTGTCCCTTCGCCACGACGAATCGCATGCTCGACAAGTTCAGCTGCGGTTAAATCGACAAAACGTGTTGCGCTTGTAGTCATGTTTATACCTAACTATGTGTGAGAGTTTGAACGGGATAGCTCTGGGTTCTTAGTTCCCTTAAGCTGAAATTATAGTAACAGAAGGATTTGAGATATTCGAGCCTGTAAAGGCCCTAAAAACACATATATTTGCTAAAAAACATGAATAATTTCAATGATACCGGTGTCAGTAAATTAACAAAATTCATGACACCGGTATCATCATTTTATAATATAAAACCGCATATTTTGCGGCTTTATATTTGATTATGAAGTGGGAGGTTAATTAAAAATATTTTTAATATCTTGCTCGTCAAAAACATATTCTTTTAGGCAATAATGGCAGCTAATGTTAACAGCGCCATTTTCAGCAACATCATCAAGTAATGCTTGTTGGCCTACATTAACTAAAGCAGTAATGGTTTTCTCTCTACTACAGCCACATTTAAATGTAATAGCTTGCGGGTCAAATACGCGCGGGTTATCTTCGTGATATAAGCGCGTTAATACGGTATTGGCATCAAGCTCTAATAGCTCTTCGCGTTTAATTGTATCGCTTAAGGCTTCTAAGTGAGTAAAGTCATTAATTGATTTTTGCTTATCAACAGGCAGTACTTGTAAAAACAACCCACAGGCTTTGGCTTTCCCTTCTGTTGTGTCGGTTGCAAACCAAAGGCGCGTTTTTAGCTGTTCTGATTGCTCAAAGTAGCTTTCAATACATTTACTTAATGTATCGTGCTCAAGAGGCACTATGCCTTGATAACGTTCGCCTTTGGTTGGGGTAATGGTAATAACCATATAACCTTTACCTACAAGCTCTTTTACCGTTGTGCCGCTAACCTCGCTTTGCATGCGCGCAATACCACGCATATTTTGTTTATCGTCGCCGTTAATAACAGCGTATTTAACAGGGCCATCGCCTTGTAGCTGAACGGCTATTTCACCCTCAAACTTTAAAGTGGCAGTTAATAAACACGTTGCAACGAGTAATTCACCTAATAATGCTTTAACTGGCTCAGGGTAATTGTGATTAGCTATCATCTCGTTGTAGGCGTGCTCAATTTGAACGAGTTCGCCACGAACATCGAGTTTGTCGAATAAATAACGGTGAAGTAAATCTTGTTGCATGAGCGGCTATACCTAACTTGATTTCATTTTTAAAAGTTCGCGTCTTTGCTTTTTATCGGGCTTTTTATCCGGATGTGGAGCAAAGAAGCTGTTATTTTTGCGTGCGATGGCGTTTTCTTCGCGTTTTGCAATACTTGCATCAGTTTCTTGATACAAGGTCTGTGCAATGGGGGCGCTTTGGCGTTTTTCAAGCACTTTAAGTACCTTGATAAGCTTTTCATCAACGCCTTGGGCAAGTTTTATGGTTGCGCCAACCTCCACACTTTTACTCGCTTTAGTACGTTGCCCATTATAATGTACTTTGCCGCCTTGCACCATTTCGCGTGCAAGCGCACGGGTTTTATAAAAGCGCGCAGCCCATAACCATTTATCTAATCGAACTTTTGGCTCACTGTTGTGGTCTGAGTCGGCATTAGTATTATTTTTTTTACTCATTAGGCTTCTTCAATCGACTATTTATATATCGTAAAATTTATCATGAAATCATCGTAGGATGAAGGTATTACGGCGCGTGCTGGTTTTTTAGTCAACATTACATTGTTATATTAATCTGTTTACAAAGTTTAATATTAGTGTGCTTGTTGAATGAAAAATGAAAGGGTACTATGGGTACGCGCTTATGCAGTAAATTAAAATAAGAACATTATTATGGAACAGCAAATTCAACAGCTTAAACAATTTTTAACACGGCTACCCCATGCTAAATTAAGCGCAGTAGTTACGCTGTTAGTCGTTGTTTATCTTGCTTATTTACTCTCAAAATTAGTATGGCTGGTATGGCCACAACCGGTCTCTACACCGCTTACTCCATCTCACTATTCAGCCGCATCGAAGGCTTCTAGTACTACCTCAGTACAAAATATTATAGAGCAATTTTTATTTGGTAAAAAAACTGTAACAAATAAAACCAATACTGCGCAGCAAAACGAAGTAATTAATAATGCGCCAGAAACACGCTTAAGTATTAATCTAACTGGTATTGTTGCTGTAAGTAACGACGACAAGGCAGGTATTGCTATTATTGAGTCACAGGGACGACAAGTTAGTTACTTAGTTGAAGAGGTTGTACAAGGCACCCGTGCAGAGGTTGCGCAAATACTTCCCGATCGCGTTATTTTAAGTGTAAACGGCCGATTTGAAACGCTAATGCTAGATGGTCTCGACTTTAGTAAAAAAGTGTCTATGCCTGTGCTTGCCGCTCGCGAAGCACAAGACATGGGGCCGCAAAAAATAGAGCAAAGCGAGTTGCAAATTAACGCAACCGCTGACCCAGATGTAAAAGAAGCAATAATAGAAACACGAGAAGAGCTACTAAGTGAACCTGGTAAGTTATTTGATTATATTCGTGTTTCACAAGCAATGAGCGATGGCGAGTTAATCGGCTATCGCTTAAGCCCAGGTAAAGAGCCTGCTCTATTTAAACAAATGGGCCTACAGAATAATGATTTAGCCGTGGCTATTAACGGCTACCAATTAACAGATTTACAACAGGCAATGGCAGCTATTAATGAGCTGCGTAATACCAGCGATGCCACAATTACGATAGAACGTGACGGTGAGCAAATCGATGTGCAATTTAGCCTGCAATAACTTAGCTTTGGAGTTTTAACATAATGGTTCAGGTGCTACACCTCAAAAAAATTAAAAAAGGGTTAGCTAAGTACGCAGCGCTTTTTTTAGCAGCCAGTATTTCGTTGTCGGTTTCAGCTGTTGAATATGCTGCAAACTTTAAAGGCACAGATATCAACGAGTTTATAAACATTGTTGGTAAAAACCTTAATAAAACAGTGATCATTGACCCAAATGTGCGCGGTAAAGTAAACGTACGCAGTTATGAGTTAATGGATGAAGCGCTGTACTACCAATTTTTCTTAAATGTACTCGAAGTGTATGGCTACTCAGCAGTAGAAATGGACAACGGTATTATCAAGATTGAAAAAAGCTCTGACGCTAAAAAATCAAATGTGCCGCTAATTACAGAAAACAGCGCTGCATCGGGCGATATGATGATCACCCGTGTGGTACGCGTTAAAAATGTAAGTGTTCAAGAGCTTGGCCCATTAGTACGTCAATTTAGCGACCAAAAAGACGGTGGCCATGTAGCAAACTTTAATGCTGCCAATGTCATGATGCTTACTGGTCATGCAGCGTCGGTTAATCGCTTAGTAGAAATTATTCGCTCGGTAGATCAAGCCGGTGATAAGCGTGTAGATATTGTTAAGCTTAAATATGCAACAGCAGATGATGTAGTATCGGTTGTTGAAAATATTTACAAAGACAGCGGTAAAGGCAGCGTTCCTGAATTTTTGATCCCTAAGGTAGTTGCCGATGGCCGTACTAATAGCGTAATAGTAAGCGGTGAAGGGCAAGCCCGTACCCGTGCTATAGAACTAATTAAGCGCCTGGATGGCGAACTTGAAAGCCAAGGTAATACCAAAGTATTTTACTTAAACTACGCCAAAGCAGAGGATTTAGTAAAAGTACTGCAAGGCGTAAGTAAAACGCTTGCAGAAGATGGCCAAGGCACAAGTAAAACTCGCACAAACAATAAAAACGATGCCAGTATTGAAGCCCACCCTGACTCAAACTCATTAGTTATTACGGCACAGCCCGATACCATGCGCTCATTAGAGACCGTGATTGATAGGCTCGATATTCGCCGTGCGCAAGTACTTGTAGAAGCGATTATTGTTGAAGTAATGGAATCGGATGGCGTTAACTTAGGTACGCAATGGATTTCAGAAGATGGCGGTATGTTGCAGTTTAATAATGGCTCAACTGTGCCTGTAGGCTCATTAGCGGTTGCAGGTATTCAAGCGCAAGACACAACCACTACTCAAACAGTAATAGGCTCAGAAAGTGGCTTAGTTACCAGTTACGATGAAACGTCAGAAGGTGATTACACCGCGCTTGCTTCATTATTAAGCGGTGTTAATGGCTTAGCGTTTGGTTTAGTTAAAAACGACTGGGGTGCAATTATTCAGGCCGTTTCAACTGACACTAACTCAAACATACTGGCTACACCTTCCATTACCACCATGGATAACGAAGAAGCGTCGATGATAGTGGGTCAAGAAGTACCCATTATTACTGGTTCGCAAACAGGCAGTAATAACGATAATCCATTTCAAACCATTGAACGCCAAGAAGTGGGTGTAAAACTAAAAGTAACCCCACAAATTAACGATGGCTCAGCAGTACAATTATTAATTGAACAAGAAGTATCGAGTGTAAGTGGTGCAACCGCTGTTGATATTTCTGTTAATAAGCGCGCCATTACCACAACCGTTATGGCTGATGATGGCGGTATGGTTGTGTTAGGCGGCTTAATTGATGAAGACGTACAAGAGAGTGTATCTAAGGTACCAATTTTAGGTGATATTCCAATTTTAGGTCACTTATTTAAGTCAACTAATACGACCAAACGTAAGCGTAATCTTATTGTATTTATTCGCCCAACTATTATTCGCGATGGCGTTAATATGAATAAGTTAAGCTTTAATAAGTATAACTTTATCCGTGGCGAGCAAATGAAAGAGAAAGAAGATGGCATAGAGCTTATGCCAAATTCAGATGTTCCTTTACTTCCATCTTGGGATGATGAGCTTATTCTGCCACCAACTTATGAAGAGCACTTAAAGGCATTGAGCTCTAAAGAACGTGCAGAGCGTGAAGATGACTAGCGCAATAGAACAAATAAACGAAGACGTGGTTCATCGTAGTGATGAAACACTCTCTGAGGAGTTACTTACAAGTAACGATTTAGTTGAGTTGCCTCCAAAGCGTTTACCTTTTTCGTATGCGCGCAGAGCGGGTGTACTGCTTAGTAAAAATAATGAACAGCGAGTTGTGTATTACCGCGGCGAGCTAGATGTTGAAGTATTGCTAGAAGTGCGTCGCATTGCAGGTGAAGGCTTTACCCTAGAGCAGTTAGCTGACGATAAATTTGAGTTACTATTAGAGGCTGCGTATCAGCGCGACAGCTCTGAAACACAACAAATGATGGAAGATATTGGTAATGAGGTCGATTTATTCTCCCTTGCCGATGAGCTCCCTCAAACCGAAGATTTATTAGCCGGCGATGATGATGCGCCTATCATCAAACTAATCAACGCCATGTTAAGCGAAGCAATTAAAGAAGGTGCATCCGATATACATATCGAAACCTTTGAGCAAGAGCTTGTGATTCGCTTTAGGGTTGATGGCGTATTAAAAGAAGTGCTTAAACCTAATCGTAAGCTTGCTTCGTTACTCGTCTCGCGTATTAAGGTAATGGCGAAACTAGATATAGCAGAAAAACGTATTCCGCAAGATGGTCGTATTAGCCTTCGTATTGCAGGGCGTGCAGTAGATGTGCGTGTATCTACCATGCCATCAAGCTTTGGTGAGCGTGTAGTACTGCGTTTACTTGATAAAAACAATGCTCGCTTAAACCTTGAAGATTTAGGCATGACGCCGCAAAACCGAGAGTTGTTTGCTGATTTAATTAGTAAACCACACGGTATTATTTTGGTTACTGGCCCAACGGGCTCTGGTAAAAGTACCACCTTGTACGCCGGTATGAGCCAAATAAACTCTCGCGATCGTAATATTTTAACGGTAGAAGACCCAATAGAGTACGAAATTCCGGGGATTGGCCAAACACAAGTAAACACCAAAGTAGATATGACCTTTGCCCGCGGGCTTCGTGCAATATTACGTCAAGATCCCGATGTGGTAATGGTCGGTGAAATACGTGACCTTGAAACCGCGCAAATTGGCGTGCAAGCATCGCTTACAGGTCACTTAGTTATGTCTACGCTACATACCAACACCGCCTCGGGCGCAATTACCCGTATGGAAGACATGGGTGTAGAGCCATTCTTGCTGTCATCATCATTGTTAGGCGTGCTGTCGCAGCGCTTAGTACGTACTTTATGTAATAGCTGTAAAGAAGGTCACACTGCTGATGAACGTGAGTGTGAGCTGTTAGGTGTACCGTTTGATAGCGCACCTACAATTTACCGCGCAGTAGGGTGTGAAGAGTGTAACTTTAATGGTTACCGCGGCCGTACTGGTATTCATGAATTACTGGTGGTTGATGAAGAAATACGCGAAATGATCCACAGCGGTAAAGGCGAGCAAAGTGTTGAAAAATACATTCGCCAAAAAAGCCCAAGCATACGCCAAGATGGCTGTAGCCGCGTACTGGCAGGCAAAACAACCCTTGAAGAAATTCTACGCGTTACCCGTGAGGAAGCCTAACCATGGCGGCGTTTGAATACCGTGCCCTTGATGGCCGAGGGAAAGAACAAAAGGGCATTTTAGAAGCCGATACAGCTAAACAAATTCGCCAAGCGCTGCGCGAAAAAAAACTTACGCCGCTTGAAGTTGTCCCTGCAGCAGAAGGGGAAAAACAAGTTAGTGGCGCAAAAACGCCGTTATTAAGTCGTTTTTTTAAACCCAGCGTATCAACCTCCGATTTAGCCCTTATTACGCGCCAGCTTGCTACGCTCATTCAATCGGCATTGCCAGTTGAAGGGGCTGTCATGGCGGTGGCAGAGCAATGTGAAAAGCCTCGCCTAAAACGTATGCTGATGTCGGTACGTTCAAAGGTAGTAGAGGGTTATACACTGGCCGATGGCATGAGTGAATTTCCACATGTATTTGACGATTTATACCGAGCAATGGTAGCCGCAGGTGAAAAATCAGGGCACCTTGACCAAGTATTAAATCGCCTTGCCGATTACACCGAACAGCGCCAACACATGCGCAGCCAAATTACTCAAGCCATGGTTTATCCTACCATTTTGGTTATTTTTGCTATTGGTATTGTTTCGGTTTTACTCGGTACTGTTGTGCCTAAAATTTTAAAAACCTTCGAAAAAACTAAGCAAGTACTGCCTTGGACAACCGAATGGGTTATGGCAGGCAGTCACTTTGTACAAAATTATTGGTTTATAAGTTTGTTAGTCATTACTGCGCTGGCAGTAGGCATTAAACATGCACTGAAACAACCTAAAATTCGCTTTTGGTGGGACGACCGCGTACTGCACATGCCTGGATTTGGTAAAGTAGCGCGGGGTATTAATACCGCGCGTTTTGCACGTACGCTCAGTATTTTATCGTCAAGCTCAGTGCCACTACTTGAAGGAATGCGCATATCGGGTGGCGTATTAGCGAATAAAAAAATGAAAAAATCGGTGGCAGATGCTGCCGATAGAGTCAGTGAAGGTGCAAGCCTAAGAGCGGCTTTACAGCAAACCAAATTGTTTCCACCGATGATGCTGCACATGATTGCCAGCGGTGAAAAATCAGGTGAGCTAGAACAAATGTTAGAGCGCGCGGCTAATAACCAAGACCGTGAGTTTGAAAGCATGGTAAACGTATCATTAAAATTATTAGAGCCAGCAATGATTGCCTCAATGGCGGTGATTGTTTTGTTTATAGTAATGGCTATTTTACAGCCAATAATGGCAATGAATAAAGCGGTAGGACTTTAAGCTTTAAGGGGTTAGCTAAGTTAGTATTTACTTAGATGACGCCAAATTAAATTATGTTTTTGGAAAATGAGGTATTTACGTGAATAAACAATCAGGTTTTTCTTTACTCGAAGTAATGGTGGTATTGGTTATTATCGGGATGATTATGTCAATTGTGGCGCCTAATATTATGGGCCAACAAGAAGAAGCTGCTATCGATAAAGCACATCTAGATATTCAACAGCTTGAAGATGCAATGAGCTTATACAAGCTTAAAAATAAAAGCTACCCAAGCACAGAGCAAGGCCTAGAAGCATTGGTTAATAAAACCAGCATTGAGCCAATTCCTAAGCGTTTCCCTGATGGTGGTTTTGTAAATGAATTACCAGAAGATCCATGGGGTAATCCGTACCAGCTAATTAGCCCAGGTGAAATTGGCAAGTTTGATATTTTTTCAATGGGACCTGATGGCGAAGCCGGTACCGATGATGATATTGGCAACTGGAACGAAGACGAGCAATAAATGCGACTTAACCCAGCAGTATGGTTAAATACGATTGCACAAGGCTTACTATGCAAGTAAGCCTTAATCGTATGCGCGCCCACCACCGTGGGTTTAGCTTAATAGAAATTTTAGTGGTACTTACTATTATCGCATTTGCGACCAAAATGGTGGTATACAGCTTAGAAGGCGGCGCCGAAGATGAGCTTGATACACAAGCGCTTAGGCTGCATACCACCATTAACATGGCCTCTGAATTTGCTATTTTAAATCAAATAGAACTTGGCTTAATGGTTGAGGAAAACACCCTTGAGTTTTTAGTATTTGATGGCGAAAAATGGATTACCTTTGACCGCGAAGACCTTTACAAGCCCATTGAACTGGATGAACGGTTAAAGCTCACGCTCAATTTAGAAGATTTAGCCTGGTCACAAGAGAACTTACTTGAGCAAGCAAATTGGCGTGAACTAATGAGCGGCGGCGATGACGATAGCTTATTAGAGCTTGAAAAACTAAAAATACCGCAAGTCCTTATTTTATCATCTGGCGAGGTCAGCGCCTTTCAGCTTATTGTTGAATTAAAAGAGCAAAGTGAGCCTGTGTATTACATTGAAGGGGAATTTACAGCCCCTGTTAATTTACGAAAAGAGCCATAATAATGAGGCTAAATAAAGGCTTTACCTTACTCGAAGTGCTTGTGGCGTTAAGTATTTGTGCTATGGCTGGGATTGCAGCTATGCAAGCAACCGGCGAGCATATAAATCATTTAACAACACTTGAAGAGCAAACATATGCATCGTGGGTAGCAGAAAATGTGCTGGTGGTGCAGCGTAGTAAAGGTAAAGATTGGCAGGCTAAAAATGGCGCGCGCGGCAGCGAAGTAATGGCGGGCGTTGAGTGGTTTTGGAAGCAAGAAATAGCAAA
Organism: Pseudoalteromonas sp. 2CM41L; assembly: GCF_023161905.1. Lineage (NCBI taxonomy): Bacteria > Pseudomonadati > Pseudomonadota > Gammaproteobacteria > Alteromonadales > Pseudoalteromonadaceae > Pseudoalteromonas > Pseudoalteromonas sp. 2CM41L. Next base: position 13,936 of record NZ_JALNTN010000028.1, on the reverse strand, counting down.
AACTGCAGACAAAAGCTTTGTAAAAGTGACCATAAATGTTTTTAGCGACGAAAAATACGAGCAATCGGTGTACGAGCTTTCAACTTATTTAAATAAAGGTAGCTAATAAGTGAAGCAGCGCGGATTTACATTAATCGAAGTATTAGTTGCTATGGCTATTTTAGCGGTGGTGATTATGGCTACTCACCAAATTTTAGACTCAACCACCAAAGCAAAAGAAGCGTCTGATGAAAAAATAGCGGAGCTTAACGGCCTACAAACCGCATTTAGGTTAATGGACCAAGACTTTAGCCAAATGACTCAGCGCACTGTACGTAACGAAGCCGGTGATGCGCAAGAGCAATACTTACTAGCAGGGCGTTATATATTAGAAAGCCAATACGATGGTATTGCGTTTGTACGCGATGGCTGGGTAAACCCAATCAACTTGCTGCCTCGTTCTGAGTTACAAGCCGTAGGGTATAGAGTGCTTGATGACAATTTAGAGCGTGTATACAGAGTGTATGTAGATCAGCTTGATAATATGGAGCCGCGGGTACAAGTTGTTTTAAAAGGTATTGAAGAACTTAAATTTGAATTTTTAGATGCCAACAACGAATGGCAAGAGCAATGGCAAATAAAAGCCTTACCTAAGGCGGTTGCGGTTACTTTACAACCAATTGAGGCAGAGCCTATTCGTCGTGTTTTTTTAGTACCCGGGCAGGGCAAAAACAGCGGGGAGAGTAATTAATGAATAAGCGCGAATCACGCGGTGCCGCATTAGTTATTGTGCTGTTTATTGTTGCACTAGCCGCGATATTAGCCGTAGAAATGAGTGCTAATTTAATGGTGCAGGTTCAAAAAAGCACTAACCTGCAAGGTCACCAACAAGCAAAGTGGTATGCCTACGGCGGTGAAGAGTTGGCAATAAAGGCACTAAAGTTAAGTAAAGACGATGATCCTGACAAAACCTCGTTAGATCAGGTTTGGGCCACACAAGGCGACACCCAATACCCTGTAGATAACGGGACTCTAAGCGGTAAAATTACTGACTTACAAGCGTGTTTAAATTTAAATGCATTAGGGGAAGCGCCAGACCCAAACTCTACCAGCAAAACCAACCCTGCTCATAAAGCACTATTTGCATTATTAGAAAACATTGAAGATTTACCTGCCGAGGAAAGCGAAGAAGCAATGGCAGACAGTGTATTTGACTGGCTTGATGAAAACAGCATTACCTATCGCTCAGGCGCTGAAGAAGACGAGTATTTATCGCGTGATTACCCTTATATGAGCGCAAATAGTTTATTTGCATCACCTTCTGAGTTGCGTTTGGTAAAAGGTTTTAATCCGCTCGTAATGGAAAAGGTATTACCTTTTGTGTGTGTTATTCCGGGGTCTCCCTTATTATCGATTAACGTCAATACGTTACTTCCCGAACAGGCACTTATTTTAAGTGCCATGATTGACGAATTATCGTTATCGGGCGCAGAGGCCGTTATAGCAGCTCGCCCTGAAACCGGATTTGATAGCGTGGATGAATTTTTTTCCGAGGTACAGCAGCAAGGCGGTACAAATTTAGATTCGGTTAAAGAACTATTTAGTATTAACAGCGAATATTTTAAATTACAAACGCAGGCGACATTTGTCGATTTGCGTTTTTCGATGACCACATTACTTCATGCCAAAAATGGCGAAGTAACGATACTGGCGCGAAAATTTGGAGGCGTACAGTGACAGAAATACTGCTGATCCGCACGGGTCAAACAGAGCAAGATAAATTAAATTGGTTAATTTATTCACCACAAGAACAAGAAATAATTGCCAGTGGGGAATTAACCGATGCGAGCCGTTTAAGTGAGCTAAGTGAAAAAGCGCAAACCCGCGAGGTAGTGGTATTACTGCCTAGCGATCAGGTGCAGCTTAAAACAGTGGCGTTGCCGACTAAGTGGAATCGTAAGTTAGAGCAAGCGTTGCCATACATGCTTGAAGAAGACATTGCGTGCGATATAGACGAGCTATTTGTCGCAATTGGTGAGCCCACTATGATTAATGAGCAGCATGCAATTAAAGTTGCCTTAACTGACCGCGAGTGGTTTGAGGCTTGGCTTGCTTTATTTTCAGAGCATAACTTGGCGGTATACACCATTTTACCTGATGCCCTGCTACTGCCTACAGCCGATGATGATACATTAACCGCCATAGAGCTTAATAATCAGTGGTTATTTAAAAGAGGCGATTGGCATATTAGTGCCGTTGAAAATAGCTGGCTAAGGGGTTACTTAAGTGCACTAGGCGAGCCGAGCGTAAAGCACTATAGCCCAGCTAATCAGTTTCCTGAAAGTATTAACCTAATTTCGCAAGCAAGCGACTACGATTTACCATTGGCCTTATTTGCTAAACAACTTACCAGCGTTAAATTTAATTTACGCCAAGGTATGTACCAGCTTAAAAAGAAAAGTGCACTGTGGTGGGGTTATTGGAAAGGCGCAGCCATTATTACCGGTGTTGCTTTATTTGCTACCATTGCAATAAAGCTGGTTGAACTAAATCAACTTAACTCGCGTGTTGAGCTTGCTAAAGCCCAGGTAGTGGATAGATACCAAAAAGCATTCCCAGGAACTAAAGTACGTCCTAACTTAATTAAAAGCCAAATCAGGGGCGCGCTTAAAACCATTAATGGCGAAAGTGAAGCCGGGTTTTTAGATTTGACCAGCCAATTGGTTGGCGTGTTTTCGCAAGTAAGCGAATTTACGCCAGAAACCCTACGTTACGATAAACGCCGTAATGAGCTGCGAATACGCGCACGCGCAAAAGACTTTCAAACGTTTGGTAAAGTAAAAAGTATACTTGAGCAACAAGGGTTAACGGTTGAGCAAGGGTCGTTAAATAACGATGGCGATTTTGTAGTAGGCGAAATTAAACTGCGAGGTGCAGTATGAAAAAGCAAATAATGCAATACTGGCGCTCTTTAAAAGAGCAAGAGCAGCAATTGATTATGGTTGCTGGTGGTATATTTGTTGTTTTTGTTTTAGTAATGGGAATTTTTAGACCTCTAAATAACGCCATAGATAAAGCTAAAAAGTCGTACGTCACTCAGCAAGAGCTGCTCGTATGGGTTGATGAAAGCATAGTAAAGTTAAAAGCGGCGGGTAACACGCAGGCAATTAGCAATCAAAATATTAGCCAAGTGGTTAATTCAACGCGTAGTCGCTACCGTATTACTATTAGTAAAATGCAGCCTAACGATAACTCGTTACGTTTAACGCTTGATTCGGTAGAGTTTAATCAATTAATAGAATGGTTAGACGAACTGGTTAATCAGCATGGCTTAAGAGTAGAAAACCTTGATTTAAGCAAAGATGATAAATCAGGGTTTGTACGTGTAAGCCGCTTAGTACTAGAGAAGTAATTAATGAAAAAAATAATAATATTATCAGTGGTATTTTTTATTAGTTTTATTGTGTTTTGCATAATGAAATTACCAGCGGCCATTGCGTTAGACCTAGCTAAGCCGTACTTACCAAAGCAGCTTGAAATAGGGCAAACCGTAGGGAGTGTATGGCAAGGTCAAATGATGCAAGTGCGCTATCAAGACGAGCAGCTAAATAATGTACGCTGGGATATTGCTGGCTGGCAGTTATTTACGGGTAATTTAAATGCTAACTTAAAATTTGGTAATCCGCGTGAGCGTAGCGATATTTCGGGCTATGCTGATGTGAATTACGGATTATTTAATAATGTGGTTAAAGTTACCGATGGTATAATTCGCTCGACCGTAGAGCGTGCCATGCAACGTATTGCACTACCTATACCAGCTACGGCTAAAGGTCGAGTCATTTTAGAGCTTAACGAGTACACCTCAGGTGTGCCTTATTGTGAGTCATTAAAAGGCGAGATTGCCAGCCCAAATATAGATGTTAAAGGCTTTAATGGCTGGTTTAATATAGGGCCACTGAGTGGCATGTTAAGCTGTAAGTCGGGCGATATAGCTATTTTGGTCGACCCAGATAACACGTTAGGTCTTGAAGCCGACGCAACACTTAAAGCTAACTTTGACTTTAAAGTAGCAGGCTATGTTAAACCTGATGCCAGCTTACCAAAAGATGTACACGACGCGGTTAAGTTTTTAGGCCGCCCCGATGCACAGGGCCGCTACCCACTAAATTTTTAATGTAATAAAAGAGATTTAATGCAATTACCACAGTATAACGAACAACACGCACAGCAATTAAGTGCATTTTTAAGTACTCAACCTCAGGCTATGTCATTAACACAAAGCCAAGGCTATCTATTTGGGGTTATTTGTTCGCCAAGCCCATTAGAAGTTCACCAGTGGTTAGCGCATATTGTGCCTAATACGGCTAACGATTTAGACGAAGAAATACTGTTTTTATTTATGGCGTTATACCATCAAATTAGTGAGCAAGTATTTGAAACCGGTTACAAGTTACCCGCCAATTTTGACCTAGACTATACCCAAGCGTGGAGTGAAGGTTTTTTACGTGCTACTCAAGAATACGCACAACCTCTATTAACAGCTCCCGCTTTAGAGCCTCAGTACAAAGAAGCGCTAGAGAGTGCGCTAAGTACGCTTAGCTTTTTTGCTGTTGATGAGCAAACAAGAGTGCAAATTGCGCAGCAAAATAGCATGACACTCGAAGCCTTATATCAGTATCAGTACGAATCAATGGGCGACTTTGCATTAGGTTTTGCCGAGCTTATTGAGGTGGTAGCCATAAACAGTGGGCTGATTACAGATGAAGGGTGGGAAGAGTAGCCTTTAGGTATATTAAACGGCGCTTAGAATAATTAAGCGCCAAGTTCTAAAATAATATCAGTGCAGCCTTTTTTACACTTAACAACGCCTTTACCCGGCTCGCTGGTGGCTAAATCGAGTGTTAACACCTCGCCGCACTGCTCACAATGCAAGGTTTTTCCTTGCGATAGCTTTTTAAGTATTGTGCGCTGTTTATGAAAAGAGTCACTCGCTTTTTTGTTTAACTGCGAAAAATCCACTACTTAGCTCTCTTTTGTTCTAATGCATCCGATACAATTTTACACACTGTATTTAAACGCTCTTCGTAAAAATATAAATTTAGGTCGCGCTCGCGGCAATAACGTAAATGAAATAACTGCACTGAATCATCAGTGGTAAAGGTTTTTTCAATATATTCGTGCTCAGATTCAGAGAGCTTTAACGCACTGCTAATACGGTTTTTAGCCATATTGGCTGCTGGGCTACGGTTTATTTTGCTCGCATCACTTAAAAAACCCACACCTTCACCTAATAGCTTTTCGCGGGGCTCTTTAACTAGTGGGTGATCAATAGTAAAAAACGCAAGGATCAGAATGACCAATATAATAAACTTTTTCATGAATGCGTAAACCTTGATCTTAATGGGGTAAATTTAGCAAGCAGTGTAATAAACTGCATTTTAAAAGCAAGTAACTGAGATGAATAAATTATTAGCAATCTATACCTGTAATTTTAGCCAGTATTGTTATAATAGCCAACAGCAGTTAGATATTTCTGAAATATCTGAAAGTATTCAAACAGCTGATTATTTAAACTAATCACACTTACCATTAACGAACTACAGTTACAGTATAGAATACGCACACATTGCTACGTTTTTATTTCCAAGCGGCGTTGAGGAACTTCGATGGACAAGCAAATTAAAGTAAAGAATATACCTGCAGAGGTTAAAATCCAACAACCGGATTTAAGCCGTCAAGACGACAGGTTTAACCCACGTAACCGAATTTATGTTCGCGCAGTAAAAGGGCTTCATCAGTTACTTAGACAGCGTATAGGCTTTTTAGGCATGCTTGCCTTTATGCTTTTGCCTTGGATAAATTTTAATGGCCAGCAAGCTGTGTTATTTGATTTAGTTGGCCAAAAGTACAATATTTTTGGGCTAACGCTGTGGCCGCAAGATTTCACTATATTAGCCTTTATATTTATGTTGGCCGCGTTTGCACTCTTTTTGGTTACTACCTTTTATGGCCGAGTATGGTGTGGCTATACCTGCCCGCAAACTGTATGGACCTTTATATTTATTTGGTTTGAAGAAAAGTTTGAAGGCACAGCGAATCAGCGTAAAAAGCTAGATCAACGCCCGATGGACTTTGATAAGTTTTGGCGAAAAACAGCAAAGCACACCAGTTGGGTTTTATTTGCCTTATATACGGCGATTTCGTTTGTCGGATACTTTACGCCTATCCGTGAATTACTCCCTGACTTTGTTACCTTTAATGTAGGTGGTTACGCGCTGGTAAGTATTATTTTCTTTGCAGCGTGTACTTACGCTAATGCAGGGTGGATGCGTGAAATTATGTGTTTACACATTTGCCCCTATTCACGTTTTCAATCAGCTATGTTTGATAAAGACACTTACACCGTAACGTACGATGAAAAACGCGGCGAAAGCCGGGGCCCACGTTCGCGTAAAATTGCCCACGAAGATTTAGATATGGGCGATTGCATAGACTGTAACTTGTGTGTACAGGTGTGCCCTACAGGGATAGATATTCGTAATGGTTTGCAAGCCGAGTGTATAAACTGTGGCGCATGTATTGATGCCTGCGATGGTGTAATGGATAAAATGGATTACCCGCGGGGTCTTATTTCTTATACTACAGAGCGTAATCTCGAAACACCTGAAAATAAAACCAACCCACTGCGAGCTAAAATCATAGGTTACACGGTCATACTGGTGGTGCTTACCAGTGCGCTGGTGGCTAACATTGCATTTAGAAAGCCTATGGACTTTGACATAATACGAGACCGTAACCAACTGTATCGAGTTGACTTTAATGGCTTGGTAGAAAACACCTATACATTAAAAGTAATCAACAAGGCGCAGTACGAGCAAACCTTTAATATTGATGTTCAAGGCCTTGAAAACTTTAAGTACATTGGCAAGCAAACATTTACAGTGCAAGCAGGGAAATCGCATAATGTGCCACTGTCACTTGTGATGGACCCGTATGATTTAAAAGCGCCAATGACGGAGTTTAACTTTGTACTTTCACCGGTTAATGACCCCGATGAAAGCATATCGCAACCGAGTAACTTTTTTAAAGCGCGATAAACACACTAACAAAAGCGGGGTAACCCGCTTTTTACATTAAGAAGCCCATGAGTAAATTTAGTTTTGAAGATTTAACGCCCGACTTAATTCTCGATGCGATAGAAAGCGTTGGTATATATGCAGAGTCAGGTTTATTAGCACTTAATAGCTACGAAAACAGAGTCTACCAATTTAAGGCGGAAGATGGCCTGCGCTACGTTGTTAAGTTTTACCGACCAGAGCGCTGGAGCAAAGCGCAAATACAAGAAGAGCACGACTTTGCATTTGAATTAGCTGAGGCCGAAGTACCCGTTGTTGCACCTATTAAGCACAACGGAGAAAGCTTATTTGAGCACCAAGGTTATGTATTTGTGTTATTTCCAAGTGTAGGTGGGCGGCAGTTTGAAGTTGATAACCTGGATCAGCTTGATGTAATGGGTCGTTTAATTGGCCGTATGCATCAGGTGGCCAAAAGCAAAGCATTTGAGCACAGACCTACCTTTAGCTGCGAAGAATATTTGCATACAGCTAAAGTTCATCTGCAAAAAAGTAATTTGGTACCTATGGGGATCAGCACGGCTTTTTACACCATATTGGACTTGGTTATTGAGCAAGCGCAAGCACAGTATAAAAATGTGCAAGGGATCCGCTTACATGGTGATTGCCACGCAGGTAATATTTTGTGGGCAGGCGAAGCACTTATGTTTGTTGATTTAGATGACGCTCGTCAGGGGCCGGCCATTCAAGATTTATGGATGATGCTCAGTGGCGATCGTCAAACACAGCTGTTACAGTTAGACACCCTTGTAAATGCGTATGAAGAGTTTTGTGATTTTGACCACACTCAACTCAAATTAATTGAACCGCTTCGTGCAATGCGTATTATTCACTATATGGGTTGGGTAGCTAAACGATGGAGTGATCCTGCGTTCGTACGGAACTTTTCATGGTTTGCTGAAGACAAATACTGGGAGCAACAAATTTTAGCGCTTAAAGAGCAGTTTGCAGCACTGCAAGAAGCTCCGCTGAAGTTATTGCCATAAAATTTTATTTAAAAAGTACACGAGATACCAATGCTTAAAAAATTGAAACTGAGCCTACTACTTTTATGTTTACCATTTGCAGCCCTTGCTGCACAGTTTGAAGCCGATAACCAGTATACTGTTATTGATGTAGAAAAAAGCGCAAAGCCGCAAGTAACCGAATTTTTCTCGTTTTACTGTCCGCATTGTTTTAAATTTGAGCCTGTTGCAAAGGCAATTGAAAAAAGCCTACCTGAGGGCACTGAATTTATAAAAAATCACGTTAACTTTTTAGGTGGTGTATCACCACAGGCACAAAGCAACTTAAGCTACGCCTACTTAATCGGTAAAAAGCACGGTCAAGCACAAAGTATCAGCGACCAAATTTTTAAAAGTATTCATGTACAGCGCGCACCTTTAACGCAAATGAAAGACGTTAAAAAGTTGCTTGAAGTTAACGGTATCGATAGCGCAACGTTTGATCAAGACATTGCCAGCATGCCAATTATTTCAGCTGAGCGTGCAATGCAAGATAAACAAAACAAATATTCAAAAATAGGTGCGCTAACCGGTGTGCCTACCTTTATCGTAAACGATAAATATAAAATAAATATTAACACCATTAATAACCAGCAAGAACTGAATGAGTTAGTTGCTTTTTTACTAACACTTTAATCTCGGAGAACAATAACAATGATCAAATTAGTTAAAGCAGGTTTACTTGCATTACTTCTGCCTATGGCTGCTAGCAGTGTAGCCGCCACTTATGAAGAAGGCGTACATTACGATGTAGTTGCTGAGCGCGCGACTAAAAAGCCAGAAGTAAAAGAGTTTTTCTCATTTTATTGCCCTGCTTGTAATAACATGGAAGCGTTAATTGGTGAGTTTAAGCCAAAGCTAGACAAAGACGTTAAATTTAAAAAGAGCCATGTTGATTTTGTCGGTGTTCGCGATCCAGAAAACCAACAAATGATGAGCCAAGCGCTAGCAACCGCGGAAGTACTTCCACAAAAAGATAAAATTGTTGCGGCTATTTTTAATCACATTCACACTAAGCGCGCTAAATTTAACGAGCTTGCAGATGTAAAAGATGTGTTTGTAGCGCAAGGTGTTGATGGCGATAAGTTTGATAAACTATACAAAAGCTTCTCGGTACGTACATTAAGCTCTAAAATGAAGCGTGACCAAAATTACTTTAAAGAAAAAGGCGCGCTACGTGGCGTACCAACTTTTATCGTAAATGGTAAATACAAATTAAACCTAGGGCGTGAGTCTGGTATTACCGCGCCAGAAGATATTAGTAAATTAATTAACTATTTAGCGAACAAGTAAGATTTGCTAAAACAAAAAAGCTCCGTAAGGAGCTTTTTTTGTTTATAGGAATATAGCAATGGAAAAAATATTAATATCGAGTTGTTTATTTGGCTTACCTGTTCGATACGATGGTAAAAGCCAAGCATTATCGCACCCGCAAATTAATGTATGGCGTAAAGAAAATAGGTTAGTTATGTTTTGTCCTGAGGTGGCTGGTGGATTGCCAACACCTAGAGCATCAGCAGAGATAAAACAAGGCAGAGTAGTAACGAGCACTTATGAGGATGTAACTAAAGAATTTAAATCAGGTGCAGCTAAAGCCCTAGACTTATGTAATGAGCATGCAATTCGTTTTGCTTTGCTTAAAGAGTCGAGCCCTTCGTGTGGTAGAAATACAATTTACGATGGTAGCCATAGTGGGGTAAAAGTACAGGGCATGGGTATGACTGCTAAGTTGCTGATGAAGCATCAAATTGAAGTGTTTAGTGAAAATCAAATACCAGCACTTATAAAGGTGCTGGCATTATAATATTAACTCACTATTTTCTTTGTAAGAAAACACCCGATTCTATGTGATGCGTATAAGGGAACTGATCAAATATCGCAAAGCGCTTAACATTGTGAGTACGGGTTAAATGATCTAAATCGCGCTCAAGCGTTTCTGGGTTGCACGATATATAAATAATGTTCTCGTAGTTGGCCACTAAGTCACAGGTAAGGGTATCCATACCTGCGCGTGGAGGGTCGACTAAAATAGTTTGGCAATCGTAACTTTTTAAATCTATCCCCTCTAAACGCGAAAAGGTACGTTCGCCATTCATTGCCTGGGTAAACTCTTCACTCGACATACGAATTATATCTAAGTTATCTACCTTATTTTTAGCAATGTTGTATTGCGCTGAATGCACAGAAGACTTAGATATTTCAGTAGCCAATACGCGATTAAACGAACCCGCCAATGCAATAGAGAAATTACCATTACCACAGTAAAGTTCCAGCAGGTCATTACTCAGTGGTTTACATAAGTCTTGTGCCCACTCCAGCATTTTTATATTCACTTTAGCATTAGGTTGCGTAAAGCTATTTTCTACTTGTTGATAAATAAGCTCCTGGCCGTTTACGGTTAAACGCTCAGTAACAAAATCATTGCCTAGTACTTCTTTTTGTTTGCGCGCACGACCGATAAAGTCAATGTTGTATTTGCTGCTCAGTTTTTCTTTCAGGGCTTTTATTTCAGTCAGCCACTGCTCATCGAGTGGTTTGTGATAAAGCAAGCTTACTAAAATCTCGCCACTTAATGACGATAAATAATCGATTTGAAACAGCTTACGACGTAATACTTCACACGACTTTAAATTATCAATCATCACCTGCATAACTTCACCAACTAAGGGCGCGGCAGGGTCAAAGGTGTCGACGCGAATTTTTTCTTTCGTGGCCTGATCAAACATAATATGAAATAGATCATCCCCATCGTGCCATACTCTAAATTCAGCACGTTGGCGGTAGTTAATTGGCTCTGAGCTAAACACCTCTAACGCTTGCACACCAAATCGCTTAAATTGCGACGTAATACGCTGCTCTTTTTCATTTAGCTGCGTATCGTACTGTGTGGTATCTATTTTAATCACTGCCATTAATGCTACTACCTTATCTATGAGATCTATTTATCGGCGCTATTGTAGGGAGCGAGCAGTATTTGTCTAGTTTTGCTGATAATAAAGTTGCTGTTTTTTTAAACATGCACTTTAGTTTTGTCACTATTAGCCGATAATAAGCTAAGTACGTAACGGAGGTGGATCATGAAAATCGGTAATTATGGCTATACGCCAAACAACAACGTAAACAAATTCAGTAATAAAGAGGCGCTACAGCAGCCAACTATCCAATCTCCGCAAGAAAGTTCATTACAGCGAGGCAGAGAACTTGCTGCAAAAGTGCTTGGCGACAAAATGGCAGAGCAACTAGGTTTACCTGTTGAGCAAAAACAAGCCGATAAACCTTTATTCGATTTTGATGAAATAGTAAAAAATGTACTCGACTTTGTATCTGGCGCAGTTAATAAAGCCAAAGCCAATGGTGCCGATGACGATAAATTAAAAAATATGTTAGATGATGCGCGCACAGGTGTTCAAACCGGTATAGACGAAGCGGTTGATGAGCTAAAAGGCACCGGTGTATTTAACGAAGAAATGCAAGAGGGCATCGACAAGTCAAAAGAAGGCATTTTTGAGGGGCTTGATGAGTTTGAGCAAACCCTATTTAACCCACAAGCGGCCAGTGTTAGCGTAAGCCAAGCACAATATGTAAGTATGAGCAGCAATGCCGAGTATAAGTTTACAACGGCCGAAGGTGATGAGGTCAGTATTAGCTTTGCTGATGCATATGAGTCTCAAACAGCGAGCGGGTATCAACAAAGCAATAACAGCGAATCGTTTGCCAGCTCATCGTCGCAATCTCGAGAGCTGTCTTTTTCAATGTCGGTTAATGGTGATTTAAACGAGCAAGAGCAAGATGCCATTAACGCCATGATGGAAGAGCTACAAGGTGTAAGTAAAACATTCTTTAGCGGTGATTTGGATGAAGCATTTGAAAAAGCACAAGAACTGAGCTTAGGCAGTGAGCAACTTGTTGCATTTTCAATGGACCTTCGACAAACAAAAACAGTCGCTACCGTTAAAAGTTATGAGCAATATCAGCCAAACCCAACAAAAGAGGTAGTCGATGCGATCGCACCTTTTAATGACGATCTAAAAAATGCATTTGATAAAGCATCGCAACTAGGCCTACAAGATCAGCTTGCCGGTATTATAGAGTGGCTAAACCAAGATCAAGCAGCGGTCGATCAGCTAGTTGATTACACACAGGCAATGTTTGAAAACCTAAACCAATTAAATTCAGCGGGCGATGCACTCGACGCGCTAAAGTCTGAGCAAAGCTAAACTACTTTCTTTTATAAATATCTCATGGCAAACTGCCGTTCTTAATAAACAGTAGGAACCAAAGTTTGTCAGCCCACATAATGGTATTTGATTCAGGTATAGGTGGCACCACCGTGCTTGAGCATATTCAAAAGCGTATTCCAGATGCACAGTACAGCTACTTTATGGATAATGCGTTACTCCCTTATGGCGCGCAAACCCAGCAAACTATTATAGGGCGTTTATGCTCACTCATTTATTTTATTGAGCAAAACGCGCTTAATGTCGACCTTATTGTTATAGCCTGCAATACAGCCTCTACATCAGCCTTGAGTGAAGTACGCAAAATTACATCAATACCTATTGTAGGCGTAGTGCCAGCAATAAAGCCTGCTGCTGAAGTAACTCGCACAAAGCACATCGGCTTATTGGCAACCCCCGCCACAGTTGCAAGCCCCTATACTCATACATTAATAAAAGAGCATGCCAGCAACGTAACAGTGAGTTTATATAGCAGTGTTGAGCTGGTGGCATTGGCAGAGCAGTTATTTTTCACTCAGCAGCTAGATACACTCAAACTGCATAAAGAGCTTACGCGTTTGCGCATTAACTCAGATATAGATGTACTTGTACTAGGTTGCACACATTTCCCAATTCTTAGCGATGCTATACAAGCGTACTTTAATAACGCAGTGCAATTACTCGATTCAGGCGTGGCCATTGCTAGCAGAGTAAACTACCTACTAGAGCAGCATAACTTTGGAAATAAATTTACAGACAAAAAAAAGCCGCTGCAATATTATGCAACGGCTGATGTTTTGAGTAATAAGCTAGCTATAAAGCACGTTACACTGATTGATCCGTCTCAGTGCGTAAAGAGCTAGAATCATCTTCTTGTTTTTGTTTTGCCTCACGTACTTTTAAAGTACGCTGTTGGAACTCACTATCGTTTAACTTAGCAATTGCATTGTCTGCATCTGCCTGTGCCATTTCAACAAAACCAAAGCCACGACGTTTGCCAGTATTTTTATCCTTTAATAGGCGCACGTTGAAAACTTTACCTTGTTCTTCAAACAAAGCGCGAACAACACCTTCATTTGCACGATAAGGAAGATTACCAACATAAAGTGTTTTTGTTTTAACTTCAGCTTCTTCACCACCTTCCGATGATATTGCAGCAATAGCAATCCCACCAATTAATAAACCAGCACCAAATAGCAATGCTGGGCTTAAAGCTAAGCTTCCTAAAGCAAACTCAACAATAACAAAACCAACTACAGCAAGAATAACAGAGAAGATAAAAGATTTTTGATCGGGTAATTTCATTTTAGATCTACCAATAAACAGGAAATAAACATTAATTTAACATTGTGAACTTGCTATCTTAACGTCTTAAACGAACATAGCAATGAAATTTATATTAAATAATAAAAATCAGTATAAAAAAGCATCATCTTAGCCAGTGATTTAGCTAGTTTTACGCTGTTTTGCTCTATTTTTGTTCGAACAGTAAAAAGATCTAAAAAAAGGGTTGATCTGTTTTCGGATCTCCCTATAATGCGACCCCACTGAGACGGGGAACGCCAACGCATAGCGAGGCAGGAGCTGCTCACAGAGTTAAGTA
>NZ_JALNTN010000027.1:0-32996 GCF_023161905.1 Pseudoalteromonas sp. 2CM41L | reverse complement strand
TTTTCACCCAAATTTGTATGCTTATTAGCATAACATTTCTTTCTTAATGGGTGGCCAAATTAACTATGCCACTACAAATACAATACGAAAACAATGCCGTAGTAATAAATGCTGATTGCATCAGCTATTAAAATAGGCTCATGCTAATGGCGATCGCATAGAGGCATGGATTGGCTTAAATGAAAGCTCGCTTTCAAATAAAGGCGTAGAATCGGCTCGCCAAACGATATGATGTGTATTTAGATTGTTCTAAAACAGTGTTTGATACTTAATCCAAATGGTTATATGTGTAGGAAATTATTTACTCATCACCGGCCACTAGAGGGAGGTTCAGGGTGTAAATGAGCATCTATGAGCTCCCAATCGAGCAGAAAAATAGGTTTTTTAATTTGTTGTGCGATCAGTATAGCTACCTTATGGAGATTGTATGAGCGACATAAGTAAACTTAGTTTTATCAATAATTCAGCTATAGTTCTCATCAGTGAATTAAAGTTTAGAAAACGAAAAGGTAGTGGCTTCTGTGAGTATCCTTCAAGGTTTTTAAACGACGTTGCCTTAGTAACGTTACCTATAAGAGTATGTAAGACATAGCTTCTCTATTAAATATCAATGTTGAGTTATTAGAACTATTTATGGGTGCTAATTTGACCGTTGATCTAGTGCTTGCGGAGCAGCTAGGTATAGCGACTAAAATAAGTGCTACTTGGTTGGAACTATAGCGTCAATACGATGAGTACTTAAAATACCGCTGATATAGATAGAATAAACAGATCACTGTTTTTCAAGTTAGAGGCCTACTGTTATAGCTTCACAAGAAGTTTTAAAAAGGAACTAAAATGAGCTGGCTTCAAAAAGTCATGTGAGCGGAAGAAAAAGTCAGATGGGTCACATTTTACATTAATCTTTTGTCGGATTAATAACTGTACCTCCTCAGGAAAAAGGAGTCCATACATCTTGAATTATTTGCGTTAGTTTTAACGTCATTAGCACAAAAGTCTGAGTGTTTAATTATACCTCCATATTAATTTCTGTACCAAGATTCGCTTAGTAAAATCGATTAAGCGTCAGTAAATCAAAAGGATAGTAACTATGAGAATTAGGTTTATCATCTCTACGGTAAGCCTTTTTTCGTTCCAATGCCCATATCTCTGTATTTGTCTCACACTGCTATTATGGTGCTTGTTTTTAAGCCTTCTGTGATGGTTTGGTAGCGTGCAGTGTGAAAAAGAGGCAGCAGTTAATCGCTATTAAATTATAGGGCTAGGGAGCTGTGGATGGGATTGCGGCTAATGAGAAAAGCGCTTCTTGTTTTTTCTTGACAGGGACACCTGACTTCAGTTTTTTAGTATCAGGATCATGTGGGATATCGCCTCTGAATACTCGCTTGATAATTTCCGGTGATCAGAAGACTAGACTGATGCACTGTGATACATATCGATCGCGTACGTTACTGGCCGCAACAATTTCTTTTGCCTGTGAAGAGTATGATTCAATACTATCCGATTTCATATCGCCTCTTGAATGGCACTCAACGAAATCCGAATGAGGTAGCTGCCTGATGTCGATTCACTATGAATAATAAGTTTGGTTTTCTACTCAGCGTTGTTTAAGTTGATTAATTCAAAAGAAAGTTTCGCCTCTTCATTAAAGTGATCCAACAGCTCATTTATCAGTAACGAGAGTAAAGATTCTATGATTAATGATGGCCAGCTTGATCAGTCTGTTCACAATCCCTAGTTGAACTTGAATCTCAAATCACGTCACTTTCCGGTCAGGGAGCTCGTAGTTTTGATGGCATAGTTCTGCTCAGATGCTGATAAAGCCGCAGGTTATAGAGCTTTAATTAGAACGGCCTCCATCAACTTTTATAGGGTAATGGCTTATGCTTTTGATGCCTTAATTTGATTTATGCTCTAGCGGGGTTGCTTAGTAAAATTTTTGCGCTATGATGTAACAATGTTAAATAGATACTTTGATTGTTAACGGCTTGTATTTGTTGGGAAGGGACTTAAGGCAAAATGGATACTACATTAAGGAGTGAGCAGGGCTGCACAAAATGTAGTTTACGTTTCAAAAACGTGATTCAGGATCTCGCGACCAAAGTTTCTGTCGAATTAACTCAATTAGTAGTAAGTAGTTTTGTTAGTTGGGTATGTAAACGATTTACCATCCTAGGTGCAACTTATTTATCTAAGTTGTTTGAGGAACCCTTTCTCCTAAATGCTGATAGTAAGCTTCGTCTTTTAAACCATTCAATTCATCACAAAAATAAACATATTGTTATCAAGATGCATTGTTGTATAAGTCGCTCTCGACAAAGGTGCGCTTGTTAATCAGCTATTAGTATTATGCGATAATACCAAAAGTATAGATGTAGTTTCATATAACTATCTCTTGAATTAATAATAAAAAAGTAAAGGATTAAAATGGATAGTAACGTCTGTGTTTTAGGTGCAGGTCTATCTGGGCTTTGCACAGTTAAGGAATTGAAAGAGGTTGGCTTGAATGTAACCTGTTTCGAAAAGAGTAATGGTTTTGGTGGCGCATTGTCTAAAAGCAGTTCGTCTGGAAAGACATATGGGTCGATGCTACTCACTGTTTCCAACTACTTTATGGCTTATTCTGCGCTGCCTGTGACTTCGTCCGAAGGCCGAAGGTATTGGACCCCTCATGAGTATGAGATGTATCTGGAAAAGTATGTGAGTACCTTTTCTCTGGCGGAAAATATCCACTATGGAATGACTGTTATAAATGTTGAAAGGCGCGAAGGTGGAGAAGGCTACGTTGTAACAGTCAAGAATCTATCTGGAGAGGTTTCTCAGCAGTATTTTCATGCCGTGGTTGTTTGCACTGGAACAAACCGAGTTCCTAATCAAGTTTGCTTTCCGGGACAGGATAAATTTAAAGGCGAAATCATACATACAAGTCAATACCAAAAACTGGAAAGTTTGAAGGGGAAAAGAGTTGTGTGTATTGGAGGGGGAGAGTCTGGTGTTGATATTGCTCATGAAGTATCAGCGTTTGCCAAGTCTACGTCACTGATTACAAGAGACTGGCCATCTGTTGTCGCAAGATGGATCAACCAGTACACTAACGATGCTTTTACTTCACGGGCCTTTAATGAGCTGGGCGTTGAGTTTGCTAACTCATTTATGCGTTTTAAAGCAAAGTGGAATTTGACTTTTAATAACAAACTTTCAAAGAAAGAACGTATTTACTTTCAGTACGTTCTTAACTCTCCCAAGTTTTTTAATCGATTCTTGACCAAAAATGATACTTTCATTGACGATGTTGCTGCGGGAAAGCTCACACATGTCGTAAGTGAGATAGAGACGATGGAAGAGGACGGTCTTCGACTTGCCGATGGAAGTTTTGTTGAAGCCGACATCGTAATTCAGAATACTGGGTACGCTGAAGATTTCTCTTTTATAAACACCATCTCTCAATTTGATAGTGTGCGAGAACTGTATAAGCATATGATTGATCCTAAAATTGGTCCTACTTTATCCTTTATAGGTTGGGCAAGACCTGCCCAAGGCGGAGTTCCAGCATGCTCTGAAATGCAAGCAAGGTATTTGGCTCAGCTTTTAGTTGGTAATGTCTCACTCCCTGAGCATTCAGAGTTAACAAGGTTGATTCGTGTAGACAGAGAACTGGAAGAGTCTATGTTTTCACAAAGTAGACAACTCAAGGGGTTGCTCAATTATCATCAGTTTATGCACTCGATGGCAGAACTCATCGGGTGCTCCCCAAAAGTGAAATGGTACCTAGAGCCTGAACTTGCTTATAAAATGTGGTTTGGCAGCCATCTCGCCAACTTTTACCGAATCAGTGGTGTTGGTGCAACACCCAGCGAGTCAAAGTACATTATTCGTAAGCTGCCAGTTGCCTCTTCGTTTGAAAGAACATTAGTAGTTAGCTTTTTGCTAGCGGCAGCGAGAGTCTCGCGGTTATTCAGTAAGAACAATAATCAAACATTAGCTAATTAAAATAATAAAATTATGTCTGATAAAACCTTTAAGACACATTTGTCTGAAAACAAAGTGGACACAATCACTGTTTCAAAAAAACGTAAACTTGAAAGTTTAGGAATTGAGCCACAAAGTAAAAGCGGTCAACTGGTCGAGCAGTTGTTAGAAAAGATTTCATCTGCAAGTGAAGTTTCTTATGCTTTACAAAAACATATAGTGGATGCTTTAGAGTCATTTGAACGGAGCGAAGTGCAGTCACTGTTCAATGCCAAAAAGATGATATCCTTTGAAATGGCAAAGCTGCTTCATGACTTGCACCCAACATTTAGATCTCTTTCATCGAAGTTGGTTGATAGTGGAACGCAATCTGTGGACTTAGCTAACATTGCTGCGAATGTTCCAGCGTTATTTTCTTCCTCACCTGTAGTTGCAAAAACCGCGACTTATACATTTGCTTCTACAGAAGTTGCTGCGGAGGCATTTAAAGGAAACGAGCCGACACATCACATTTATTCAAGGCTGATGAACCCTACTTCAATTATTCTGGCGCTAAAGATGGTTGAATTGGAAGCGGGTCAATATAGCGGTCAATATATGGCATACAACTTTAATAGTGGTATGGCAGCAATAGAAGCAATATTGTCTAACATATTAAAATACAATGATATACTGATTGTTAGTCGCCATGTGTACGGTGGTGTGTATCAGCTGCTCGTTGACTATTTTGCGCACCCTAAGCGTTTAAATTGCAAAATTGAGTGGTTTGATGGTGAGTCAGCGACTGAATTTTATGACTTTCTGAATACAGTCAAGCATAACTATCGTGAAGACATCGAGGCTGGCAGCCAAGTTCATGTATATCTTGAATCACCGTGTAACCCTCATGGAAAGTTACTTGATGTAGCTGGAATTTGTGAGGTTTCACACGCAAGCGATCTACTGGTGATCTTAGATAGCACAGTTGCGACGCCTGCATTGTATCGACCACTAAGTCATAGCCGAAAAGAAAAACGTCCTGACTTTGTAGTGCACAGCTATACTAAGGATATTTCTGGGCATGGCAACGTCATTGGTGGGGTTGTTATTGGTGAAACACATCGGATGTTTGTGCCAAAAGGTCATCAGCAAAATGGGGTCAACTGGAATGAAACTTTATTTTGGGATGTCTATTATATAAAAGGTGGTTTTTTGTCATCTGAAGGCTGTAGTGAAGTATTAAACGGATTGAAAACGCTTGAGCTTAGGATGCTGAAAAAGGCGATCAATACTACCGTTTTGACTAGTTACCTGGCCTCAAATAGGTTTATCCGTGTCAATTCACCGCTTATCTCAACAGATGAACAGAAAAAGATTCTAAGTGAACACTTCCGTTGTGCGATGCCTGCACCACTGTTTTCTTTTGATTTAGAACTGGTCAATATTTCTGCCACAGCATTTAGTGCATTTTTAGATAGCCTTGAGCCTTTGTTTTCACAAATGGTCAGTTTAGGACAAATTAATACTATCGCTTTATGCCCAGCGCTCACTTCTCACTCTGAAATGGATGAATTGGCTCTACAACAAGCAGGTATCACTGCAACCACTATAAGGTTATCGGTTGGATGTAACAGCCCTTATGAACTTGCGACCCATTTCCGCTATGTTAGTGCTTCTTTTATCGATCCATTATGCGAAGGGTTCTCCGAGGCATTCATGTCGGATGACGAGCTCAAACAATTAATTTTAGACACCACGATAGCGATGCATCAAAGGGTTCTATTGGAACAATGATTTTAGGGCTAAAGATACTTTCAATTATAAACAAATGTATCTGTCAAACCTAGAGTAATTATAAAAATAAGAAGAAAGGTTATGAGTGTAGTTGTTATCAATTTAATGCCAGATATACAAACTTACGAAAGAGAGATGCGTGAGGCGCTCTACGAAAGTGGAGTGTCTAAGGACTCTATTAAGTGGGCTAAGCTGCGGACTAAGGTATACAGAGAGAAAGGAAGTGAATCTTTGCCTTCCTATTACTCATATATCGATGAGTTATTTGAAACTGATGTGCAAATTAACACTGTGATTGTAACTGGAGCGCCAGTTGAGCATCTGGAATTTAATGAAATCCAATACTGGGTTGAGTTAAGAAACGTCATTACTCATTGTCTGAGTAAAAAAATCAAATTACTAGGTATTTGCTGGGGGGCACTAGCTGTCGCTCAAGTCATTGGCATAAAAAAAGCCAATTTAGATAAAAAAGTATTTGGTGTATATCAACAAAAAATTACTAAGAGTAATAGTGGCTTATTTGAGCCTCACGATTATTTATTAAGTCCCTTCAGTATCGCTGCGATATTTAGCGAGTCTTGTGTAAGTAGAGCTCAATCAGAACAAAAGATCACTGTACATGCAACGTCCTCCGAGGTCGGCCCTTCGCTAGTGTCAGCTCAAAACGGTAATGTCCTTATGTCTTTAGGTCATTTTGAATATGCACCAGAACGACTAAAGAATGAGTGGATAAGAGATACCGAAAAAGGCAAAGAACTGCAATCATTACCTGAAAACTACTGCATTCAAACGCATTCACCATGCTGGAAAGAAGACTCAAAGAATTTCTTTGGCTCGTGGCTGCGACAAGAGCAAAGCAGCATCATTGAGCATTAGCAAAGTTCATAAACTATTTACTATTGGAACAAGAAATGGAACGTCAATATTATTTAAAGGGGAGTATTTACTTCGAGCCTTTATTCAACAACTGGTTCATGTGGCCTTACCTATTAGCACCAGCACAGGCGGCGATGAATCTAACCAATTTACACCTTAGGTCAATGTCGTCATTTGTCGTCAATGCTAAAATCCACGCCAAGTCGCTAAAGAGTGATGCTATGGTGGGAAGTGCATTTGTCAACTTGCCTCCAGAGCGCAGTGGAGATGTTAAAGCCTTAATCGAACACTCAAAGTCAGAGCATGCAGATTTAATAGAATTTACTAATGCAATTCGTCAGCTTGATCATATGTTACAAAGTGATGCGCGAGGGCTGTCATTAGAGTCAATGTATGAGCATATTCCAGAGCCTCTACAAGGGCTTGTAGAACTACATTACGATCTAAATAATCAGCCTTCATTTAGGTTTATTGAGAGTTTACTCTACCTTACTCCTATTTATAAAAAACACGCTCAAACTGTAAGCTTGGGGAATTTGGCCAGTGACAACAGGCCATTTGTATTAAGTACCCCTAGGCTTGCTGACGATAATCACCTCCATATTAAAGTCCCATTTGATGATGCATTCACACAGACTCTCTTTAAATCTCGTGAAACGCCATTATCGGAAAGGGAAATTCAAGCCTTATTTGACGGTTTGGGCTGTGAAGGCGGCCTGAAGGTTGAAGAGCTGTTTACAGAAGAGGCTCCAAAGAAAGCGGAATCTTACCTTGGGGCTGGCCTGAGAATCACCCACACAGGTCATGCTGGGGTATTAGTGGAGTCAGAAGGTTGCAACATCATGGTTGACCCTGTCATCGCCTACAAAAATGATGATGTTGAAAATAAAGTGACTTTTGAAGATCTTCCTCCACAGATTGACTATGTCTTGATCACCCATACACATATGGATCATTTATGTTTGGAGACATTAATACAGCTCAAACATAAGGTTAAACACATTGTTGTGCCTAAAAATAACAGTGGCAACTTGGCCGATCCATCAATGAAGTTAATGTTAAAAGAGTTGGGATTCCAATCTGTGCTTGAAGTTGAGGATCTGGAGCATATTCCAGTTAATCAGGGGCATATATTGTCTGTACCATTTTTAGGTGAGCACGCTGATGTCAACATCAGAAGCAAGTCGGCCTGGCTCATCCAAATCCAGGGAAAAAAGGTATTAGTGGCGGCAGATTCCTCAAATTTGGATAAACAACTTTATTTGAGGTTAAAAGAAATCATTGGTGATGTAGACGTGCTCTTTATTGGCATGGAATGCACAGGAGGTCCTCTGAAGTGGTTATATGGGGGTTTGCTCACCCAAACGATCAGTCAGGAAGTGAATGAAAGCAGACGCTTTAATGGATCCGACTTTGCCGCAGCCAGTCACCTTGTCGACGTTTTTAATCCCAGCCAAGTCTATATTTATGCCTTGGGACTAGAGCCTTGGTACAAATACTTTATGGGGATTTCATATCACGATGACGACCTTCAACTAGTAGAAGCCAGAAAATTGGTTAACTACTGTGAAAACAAGCAGCGCACATCACAGCTGTTAAGCGGTTACAAGCAAATAATTTTATAGATGTTTTAGTCTGGTGCGCAGTTGTTGCTCTCACCAGAGTAAAAAATGGAGCTTTGAAGTGAATAATAACTTTAACGAAACACTTATAGACGTTTTAGAAAGTCAATTAACCGATAAAAAAGAAAAAATCAGTTTCATTTTTTTATCTGAAACTGAAAGTAAGATTACTTTTGGTCAATTGGTTTCTGATGCGAAAAGAATTGCAAGTGGGCTTGCCGCTAAGACGCCAAAAGGGGGGCGGGTATTGCTTTTGTGCCCGCCTGGAATGGAGTATATAAAGTTATTATTTGCTTGTTTTTTTGCCAATGTGATCGCGGTTCCGCTTTATCCTCCACGCCCTAAAGAAAGAACTGACCGAATTAGCAAAGTAGTTTCAGACTGTAAGTCAAGCTGTGCTTTAACTTCGAGCGCGCTCAAGTCTAGCTTAATTGACTCATTCGCGGCTGATGGAAATCAAAATATAGAAATTTTTGATGGAGCTGAGTTGATGTCTGACGAAGGGCTTCTACGCGATATGCCAAACTTGGACGATATCGCTTTTATTCAATATACCTCTGGATCCACGGGCGACCCTAAAGGTGTAGTGGTGAGCCATCGTAATGTGGTTGCTAACTTAGAAGCGTTAAAATACAACTCAAATGCGAGTCATAATGATGTATTTGCAAACTGGCTTCCATTATTCCATGACTTGGGGTTAGTGACTGCAGTGTTATTGCCTGCTTATCTAGGCGCGACGTCAGTACTGATGGCTCCAACTCGATTCATCCAGTCTCCAGTTCGTTGGCTTGAAGCAATTACCCAATATAAAGCGACAGTGGGTGGTGCTCCTAACTTTGCCTATGAGCATTGCATTGATGCAATCAATAACGGTCACCTAGCCAATTTGGACTTAAGTAGTTGGCGAATAGCTTATAACGCGGCAGAACCTATAAATGAACAAACGCTATCAAATTTCCATGATAAGTTTGCGGTTTGTGGTTTTAACTATGAGAGCTTTTTTCCGGCATATGGCATGGCGGAGGCTACAGTATTTATTAGTGGTGGCTCAGCAAGTAAATTCAATATTGCTGAAGCTTACGATGAAGCTACATTGCTAAAAAATAAGGCAACTAAGGCTACCGAGAACCTCAGCAGCAAAACGCTGGTTAATTGTTGTGAGGTTGCTCCTTCTCATCACCTAATTGTTGTTGATACAGAAACGCACTCTATATTACCAGATTGTGAAGTAGGCGAAATCTGGGTAGCAGGCCCTAGCATTGCACCGGGGTACTGGGGGAGAGAAGAACTTTCACAAGAGGTATTCCAAGCATATTCTGCGTGTGGCAATGGACCTTACCTGAAAACTGGAGATTTAGGTTTTGTTAGCGACGGTAAAGTGGTTGTTACTGGACGTTTGAAGGATGTTCTTATTACTAAGGGACAGAATTATTATCCACAAGATATCGAATGTGTTAGTTGGTCGAGCCATGATGGATTGTTAAAAACAGCAGCTGCGTTTCAAACGCAACAAAGTAGTGAAGCAAGTATTGTTGTATTGCAAGAAGTGCATCCACGCTGGAGAAAAAAGATCGATTGCAAAGATGTCTCAAATCAAATCAAACATGCTATTGCACAAGCTTTTGGTTTAGTGGCCGAAGTTGTACTGGTAAAACATGGACAGTTACCAAAAACTTCAAGTGGAAAAATTCAAAGAGCACTAGCCAAACAAAAGTTCGAATCCACTAAGTTGGAAGTGCTTATGGAGACGTCGCATGACATGCCTGAACATAACCTGCTAACCGTTTCTGACCCCAAACATGACTACCTTCAAAAAATAGAAAAGGTATTGGGCAGGCAAATATCATCCTTGTCATTAAGCCTCTATGAAAACGGTGGTGACTCGTTAGATGCGGCGAAAGTTATCTCTGCTCTAAACGAAAGTTTTGAGCTAGCACTTGAGCTTGAAAGCCTTTTAAACTGCGATAGCTTAGATAACTTTTTAGATCACGTTATTGCAGTGAATGAATCAAAACTGAGTGCAGCACCAGCTCAAAGCATTGAACAAATTACCGAACAAAACAATGAACCATGCCTAGCTTCATTTGCACAAAAGAGAATTTGGTTACAGTGCCAACTTCCTGAACAGGCTAAAACTATGTCCATTCCTGTTGAGCTAACTTTGACTGGAGAGCTAGACACTGAGGCATTCCAACAAGCGATTAATTTATTAGTTAAGCAGCACGCAATTTTAACAACTTCCTATCATCTAATTGACAGTGAAATTATGCAAAAGGTGAATAGTGATTGTCAGTACCTGGTAGAAATTATTGATTTATCTAATGGAGGTGAAGGTACTGCCTATAATCAGTTGTCAGCACTAAGAAAAGAAGTTTTTGAACACCAATTTAGTTTAGATGTAGCCCCGATTTTTATATTAAAGCTAGCGAAGGTTGGCCCTGCTAAGTACCACTTGCTTTTCAATATTCACCACATTGCCGCAGATGCATGGTCTCTCAAGCTATTTTTGAGTCAGTTATCTGATTTTTACAATGCACTAAGTGCAGGAAAGCAGGCTTCGGCACCTCTGCAACTTTCTAGCTATAGGACATATTCTCAAGGCCAGCATTCGCCAAAGTATGCGACACAAATGGAAGTTAATACTCAGTTTTGGCGTCAAGAGCTGGACAGGATCCCTAGTCGGATTTCTTTACCGTTTGATAAAAAAGCACCAATTAAACAGAGTTTTAATGGTGCCAAAGTCAGTAGACCGTTAGAGCAGTCTTTATTGGACAACCTGAATGCCTTAAGCAAGAGTAACAATACTACGCTGTTTGTAACTGCACTATCTGTATTTCAGATTTTACTTTCGAGGTTATCTGGACAAAAAGACATTGTGATTGGCACTGATGTCGCAAACCGAGCGGGCGGACTGGTAAATGAAGTTATGGGGTTTTTTGTCAATCAGTTAGTGATACGCAAGCAGATGGATGAAGAAGCTAATTTTATTGAACACTTAAGAGCTAACCGCCAGATACTACATAAGGCATTGAAACATCAAGATATGCCATTTGAACAATTGGTTGATAGCCTAGAGCTAATTCGAGAGCAGCAACACTCGCCTATATTTCAGGTGAAGTTTCTACTCAACAAATCAGTGTCCAATGAAATGAATTTAAATGGCATTGACACTGCGATGGCTGACAGAAGAATTCAGCTTGCGCAATACGACTTAACTCTGTGTTTAGAAGAAAACCAAGAAAATCAATACTCGGTTGATCTTCACTTTAACACTGACTTATTTGAGCATGAGTCAGTGATTCGTATGTTAGATGACTACCTGAGTCTTCTTTTTGATGTGGCGGACATGGCAGAGAAAAAAGTGGCAGCTCTTTGTCTGGCAAGCACACAAAACGCTGAGTATCAGGGTTTACATAGAGGGCAAGAATTAGACTTATTGAGCTTAGGCAATGGTATTGTGCCTGTAATTGAAAAGATGGCAGCTGAACACCCTCAGAATATCGCTTTGGTAGATAAATCAAGCCAATGTCGATACAGCGAAGTTAATGAGCAAGCGAATCAATTGGCTCACTTTTTGGCTGATATCGGTAATGGTGAGGGGAGTTTCGTTGGTGTACATATAAAAAACAGTGCCTTGCAGGCCAAGGTATTGTTGGCCGTGATGAAAACAGGGGCATGCTTTGTTCCATTAGACACCACCTATCCAATAAACAGGCTAAAGCACATAGTTGCGGATAGCCATTGTGACTTGATTGTAACTGAAGATGCTAAGCATGAGCTATTTTCTGATTACCTTGGAGCACTGGTTGAGATAGAGGCCACATTGTCCATTGTCCATGATGAACCGACGGAAAACCTTAATACAGTGTGCGATGGTGATGCTCCTTGTTACTTATTGTACACGTCAGGCTCAACTGGGCAGCCTAAAGGTGTACAAGTCAGTCATAGTAACTTTCTCAACTTAAATTCTTGGTATCAAGAGTTTACTCAAATGGAAGTTGGCAGTGTTGTATTGCAGCCTATTCCAATTGGCTTTGATGCGTCGTTGAAGAACATATTTTCACCGCTAATGAGTGGCGCTAGAGTTGTAATCCCTGACCTTTCAATTTTTGAACCTAGTACAATAGTAGAGTTGATTTCTCAGCAGCAGGTAGAAATCATCAATTGTGTACCAAGCTTCATTTATCCAGTCATTCACCATGCTGAGAAAAACGAGTTTTGTGAGTTAAAAAGCTTAAAAGTGCTGGCTCTTGGTGCCGAAAAAATAGATGCGAGCCAACTGACATCATGGATGCTAAGTACTGTGTGCCAGTGCTCGGTTGCTAATATATATGGCCCAACTGAGTGTACAGATATTTCAGTCGCTTGCGTTCTGGATAAGGAACTTTTACTTAACCCTGATGTTGTCAATTTACCTATTGGCAAGCCAATTCAGAACGCAACAGTTTATGTCTTGAATGAAGAGCTTAAATCTTGTCCTATCAATGTTGAGGGCGAGTTGTTTATCGCAGGGAGCGGGGTGTCGGCAGGCTATAAAAACCTACTTCAGATCAATAAGCAAAAGTTTCTTGATATACCAGCTGTGAGTAGCGAAAAATTATTTCGCACTGGAGATATCGTAAAATGGAATAACAACCGTGAATTAGTGTTTGTCGGACGCAAGGATGAGCAGTTAAAAATCAATGGCATCAGAATTGAAGTTTCTGAAATTGAGCAGGCTTTAACTAAAGTAACTCAACTTCAGGCAGTAAAAGTTTTACAAAAAAATGGAGAGCTAGTTGCTTTCATACATTGTACGAATTTGGTGCCTCCTAATGAGACGGAAGTTAGAGGGCGCTTACTTGATCACCTTGTTCGCTCGTGTATTCCTAAACACTATGTTTTTCTTCAGCAGTGGCCAAAGCTGCCAAATGGAAAGGTTGATGTAAATGCGCTACTTGATATTTCTATCCAGATGGATGATGCGCCAACGGATCTACTTGCTCCCCGTTCAAGCAAAGAAGAAAAAATGGTCCAGATCTGGCGAGAAGTGTTTAGTCAGAGCGCAATTGGTATCAACAGTAACTTCTTTGAGCTAGGTGGCGATTCAATCCACGCGGTAAAGGTTGTCGCACAAGCAGAAAAGGCTGGGGTGTTATTTACGGTCGCAGATCTGTTCGAACACAGCACAATTGCAGAGTTAAGTAAAAAAGTAACAGAGCAAGAGCTGCAGGAAGAGGACGAAGAAGTGAGCTTTGAAATGTTGTCAGAGGATGACATAGCCGCCCTTGGTTCAATGGAAGATATACAGCAGTAAAACAATGAATTCTAAAACTAATAAAATAATTGATGTTTATCCGTTAAGTTACGTACAGGCAGGTATATACACCTATTGTCAGCGGTTTTCTGAATCGGCCATTTACCATGATTTGTTCGAGTTGGAGGTGGAGACAGCTTGGCGCGCAGATGCTTTTACTCAATCATTACAAAGGCAAATTGAGCAGCATCCATTATTGCGTACTTCTTTTGATTTCAGCTCTTTTTCAAAACCAATGCAGCTGGTGTATCAATCAGGTAAAATAAGGTTAAGTGAGATCACTGAACCTTGTTGTGATTTGGACAAGCTGAAAAAGGAACTATTGGCACATAAATTTGACTTGTCTGCACCTACTCAATTTCGTTGTACCATTATCCCTAAGCAAAACAGCTTTACTCTGCTCATTGATGCTCATCATATACTGTTTGATGGTTGGAGCATGGCTAATATTATTGGTGGGTTACTTGGAGATTATCGCAAATTACTCAATGAAGAAGCGTTGGCACCTGTAATCAAATATAAATCTTCATTTAAACACTTCGTTAAAGCTGAGCTGGATAGTGTTAGTAATGCAGAGGCTCAACAATTTTGGCAAGAACAGCTAGCTGATATCGAATATCTATCTTTTAACGGCGCTAAGGCTGCAAACCAAGAGCGCAGCTTTGACGAAATGAACATCGTTAAATCAGTCAAAACTTATGATTTTCAACAAGTGGCTAAGCTACAAGAGATAGCTCAGGCGGCGGGTGTCCATATTCAACATATACTGCTGGCTGTCCATATGCGTGTGTTAAGCTATGTGTTTAATACAACAAATGTCACTTCTGCCTTGACGAGCAACGGGCGCCTTGAGTCCAGTGAAGGTGACAAAGTGGTAGGGCTGTTTGTTAATAGTCTGCCAATAAACATAAATTTGCAGTCAGAGAGTTGGTACACTTTATTTCAAAGAGTCAAACAGCGCCACGGGGAATTGCAAAAACACAGGCGCTACCCATTTTATGAGTTAGTTAAAAAACATGGCTCTCCACTTACTGATATCTGTTTTACGTTTACACACTTTCATAACTACCAGGAAATTCAGTCAATTGATGCGATCAATGTGTCAGGCGCCAATGTAGAAGAAATCAATGACTTCCCGTTTGATTGTGCCGTTAACCTGATGCCATCAAGGCAACTAAGTGTGACACTGCAAGTCGACAAATCCCAATTTGGTGAAGCAATCGCCGAGCGTGTGGTGCAGTGTTACGGCCATTGTTTAAGTGACATTTTGGAGAGTCCAGAAAACGATTACCTAACAACTCACTGCTTTTCTAACAGTATGGTTTCGGAGCAGCTTGCTATTGCCGAAAAAGCGCAAAGGGAATGGCGGTGTAACGAAGACATGGTTGCACTTATTGAAGCTGTGGCAACAAACAAAGCGAATGAAGTTGCAGTTTCACACAATGGTCAGCAACTTACCTATCAAGAGCTGAATAGTCAGGCTAATCAGCTGGCTAACTATCTGGTGAGCAAAGGAGTGAAGCCTCAAGATTATGTCATTGTTTGCACACCCAGAGCATTAAATATGCCGATCGTATTTTTGGCGTTGCTAAAAATAAAAGCGATTTATCTTCCAGTTAATGACACAACGCCTACAGCAAGGCTGCAGCAAATTATCCAGAATACTGCCTGCAAATTAGTCCTTTCGGTCTCTGCGCTTGAAACACTGTTACCGAGTGAGGGTATTGGAAAATGTTTGTTAGATGTTCAAGCAACAACGGACGAAATTAAGGCTTTTTCACGAGGGTTTAACAGTCAATCAGAACAGTTGCATATAGATAACCCATATCTTTATGCCGTATTTACCTCTGGTAGCACTGGCAAACCGAAGGGAGTCGCAACCCGTAATAGTGGAATTGTCTCAAGCTATTTAGCCTGGAATGAAGTATACGGTTTGGATAAAAAAAACCATGTTGTTTTACAAATGGCTTCAATTGGGTTTGATGTTTCAATTGGTGATCTTACCCGGGCGCTTTGTTCAGGTGGTAGGCTGGTTATCTGCGATCAAGAAATTGCATCGGATGCGATTCAACTACATCAGCTAATTGAAAGTGAGAAAGTGACAATTGGTGAATTTGTGCCTGCCATATTGAAGCCTCTGGTCGATTACCTTGAGTCCAGCAAAAAACAACTGGGTCAGGTGGAGTGGCTGATTGTTGGCTCGGATACATGGTTGCTTGAAGATCACATGAGAACACAGGCCATGTTACCTGATGATGTAACATTGGTTAATTCATACGGGCTGAGTGAGTGTGCCGTAGATAGCACCTACTTTGTTGCAGATAGACAGCAGAGCTACGCCAAAGGCGTCTCTATTATAGGTAAGCCATATCCAAACGTAGAAGTCTATATTTTGGATGGACAGCTACAGTTAGTGTTGCCTGGAACCAGTGGTGAGTTGTTTATTGGTGGAACAACAGTTTCTGATGGTTTTTTATTTAATGAACAAATCAATGCTGAGCGGTTTATTAAAGTGAATATCGCGGGAGAGGAAAAAAGACTTTATAAAACAGGTGATGTGGTTCGTTACCGTGATGATGGCTTGATAGAATTTTCTGGCAGGTCAGATGAACAGGTTAAGCTGAATGGTTATCGCATTGAGTTAGGTGAAGTTCAGCATTACTTACAACAACTACCTGAAGTGCAAGATGTATCCGTTCAGGTCAAAGACGATACTTCTGGCAAAGCTAGACTCGTTGCATATGTTGTCTTAAGTGGGCAAGTGACGGATGAGAAAAGCACTGAGCAGGTGTTGCGAAACCAGTTACAACAAAATCTACCTACATATATGGTTCCTAGTCACTGGGAATATCTGGACATATTACCGTTAACAGCTAATGGTAAAGTAAACAAAAAGGCACTTCCAGTACCACAAACGGTGGACTCAGTAAAAGGCGATATTGTGGAGCCTTCTACTGATACAGAAGCTGCCTTGTATAAAATATGGCAGTCACTGCTACCAAGTGAGCATTTTGGCATCACCGATAACTTTTTTGCACAAGGCGGTGACTCAATTATTGCTATTCAAGTAGTCGCCAAACTAAAGCGGGCTGGTTGGCTAGTGACAGTGCAAGACATATTTAAGGCTCCGACAATAGAAGAGCTTACAGCATTATCTAAGCCAGTTTCTAGCAAGACTAAAGCTGTTCAAATTGTCAAAGGAGAGCAAGCTCTTTTACCTGTGCAACACGCATTCTTTGAAGACTTAGTGGATATCTCACATGATAATCAGTCTGTTATGTTACGGGTGGCTTCACCATTTAATAAAGACACATTGAGCCAAATGGTTGCTGCGTTATACCAAGTGCATGATGCGTTGCGCCTAAGGTTTGAGAGCTCGCCACCAAAAGGTATCTATGTGCACTTTAATAGTGACATGATAGAACAGAGTGTGGTGGAAACACATCTATCTGAGTGGTGTGAAATAGCGATCACTCAAGTTGCAAATGAGATGCAACGTAGTTTATCAATCACTCATGGTCCTGTATTTAAAGCCGTGCTTTTATATGGAAATAATGCGGAACAACGCCGCCTGTTATTGGTTTGCCATCACTTGATTGTCGATGGTGTGTCTTGGCGCATTATTTTAGAAGATTTAGAGTCTTTTTATGCAGATATCAAAACGGGCAACAAGATTAGTTTACCTGCGAAAAGCCACTCTTTCCAAAGCTGGGGACAGTATTTACTTGATTATGGGAAAAGTGATAGCTTAGCTAAGGAGCTACCTTTTTGGCAAGAGGTGCTCAGTCAGCCAGTCGAAAGTTTATTAGGAAACAACCCTAATGGAATAGGTCGAGGAGAGGTGACTGAGTACTTGAATGCTCAAATAACGGAAAGTTTACTCGGTGACAGCCACTACGCTTATTCGACTCAGCTTAATGAACTATTGTTAGCTGGCGTGTTGCGAGGTGTTCATTCGTTTAATGGCAACCAAAGCCTACGTGTAGATATGGAAGGGCATGGAAGAGAGGTCCTGAATAGCGGATTGGACCTGAGTCGAACCATGGGCTGGTTTACTAGTGTGTTCCCTGTGTCTGTGTCTATGCCTTCGTCATCTAGCAGCGATATCGGTGCATTAGTTTGTGCGGTAAAAGAACAGTATCGAACAATGCCTAATAAAGGACTTGGGTTTGGCATATTACGTTACTTAACCAAGCAGTTAGAGAGTGTTAACAGTGAGTTACAAATTAACTACCTAGGGCAGTTTGATCAAAACGTGACTGCTGCCGAAGCAGAAAAAGCAGGGGTTTTTAGTCTCGCCCCCGAGTCTGTGGGAGATATGGTAAGTAAGGAGCGTAAGACACATCCTTTGAACCTCCTAGCGATGGTTTCGGGTGGTGAGCTGAGTCTAAGTCTTGATTACGATGCTCGTCGTTTGGATAACAAGTCTGCTGAGAGACTGATGTCGTTAATAGTGGACGGGATTAGTCAGGTCGTTAGACATTGTTGCGCACAACTCTCTGTTTTATATACGCCATCAGATTTTCCTCTGGCTAGGGTTACACAAAGTGAGCTCAATCAGTGGCAAAGTAGTCATACAAATATAGATAACCTTTACCCTGCTACAGGCATGCAAAAAGGGTTGATATTCCATAGTTTATTGGAGCCTGGCGCATACATTTCGCAAATTGGCGTTTTGTTACAAGGGCTTGATGTCGCCGCATTTAAGCAAGCGTGGAGCACTGTTGTGGCGAATAATAATATTTATCGCACTGCCTTTGTTGGTTTGGACAGCGGTAACATTCATCAGCTTGTACTACCTGAAACCGCTCTCGAATGGCATGAAAACTGTCTAGTTCACTTAGATGAAGTAACACAACAATCACATATCGAGACTTACCAACAATTAGCGAAATCCGCCGAATTTGATATTTCTCATGCTCCATTGATGAGGCTGGCATTGTTTGATTTAGGGAATGGGCGCTATCATTTTGAATGGACTAATCATCATGTGTTGATTGATGGCTGGAGTACCGGCATTACATTCAGTCAAGTGCTTCAGGCCTATGTGCCAAGAGGTGGTGAGGCACGCTTGAATATTACAGGCTCCGACTATCAAGAGTATATCAAGTGGCTGGAGCAACAAGATGTTGCCTCAGCGATGACGTATTGGCGAGCATGCCTTGCAGGTTTATCAGTAAGAACGCCTTTGCCTCTAGCTACTAATAGTAGTGAGGCTGGTGGCCTGATACGTCAAAAGCAGCATTACAGTGTTGAACAAACTAATCAACTGCAACAATTAGCTCAACGAGCTGGCACAACGGTTAACACTGTATTACAAGCTGCGTGGGGTTATACCATGAGCTTATATAGCGGAGAGTCATCTGTTGTCTTTGGTTCTACTGTATCAGGCCGACCTGGTGAGTTGGCAGGTGTTGAGCAAATGTTGGGATTGTTTATCAATACAGTACCTGTAGTGCAGCTAATTGATGCTGAAGAGTCGGTTGAAGAATGGCTGAAGCGGCTACATCAAGAAGGTATCGCGCGCGATCAACACAGTTATTTACCATTGCATCAGATTCAAGAGTGTGCGCCAGAAGCGTTAAGTCGGCAATTGTTTGATAGCTTGATGGTCTTTGAGAATTACCCAATCGACAAAGCGATTGATCAATATGCTGCAAGTGCTGGAGTTACAATCGAGTCGATAGACTCTCGGGATGATACCAGTTTTGCCTTGACCTTAACGATGGAGTTAGAAGAGCAACTTTCAGTATTGTTCGAATTCGATGATAGCAGGTTTAGCACGGACGCCGCTGAGACTGTTTGTGAATTTTTCCAAGCTTTATTACTTTCAATGAGCGAGTTGCCGACTAACTCACTAAAAGAACTTTCGTGGCAAGTTGCTAAGCCTATTGCAGCAAGAGAGTTTGAAACTCACCCTATTTTGTTTACTGATATATTAGATCGCATTGCAGGCGAGCTACCTTCGCAGTTAGCGCTAGTGTGTGGTGACGTTGGGTTGAGCTACAGAGAATTGGATCAAGCTTCAAACCAAATCGCCAATGGGTTACTCAACGCTGGGGTGAAAACCGGAGATAGAGTTGGTTTGTACCACGAGCGTTCAGCGTCATTGATAATAGCTCTACTGGGGATTTTTAAAGCAGGTGCGACTTTTGTTCCCCTTTCCCCTTCTCAGCCGTCTGAGCGCAACGCGGTGATAATAAAAGAAAGTCGATTAGATTGTATTATCTACGGCATCGACAGGCCGGATGTATCCTGTTCTAAATTGCATTCGGTCTCGGCATTACAGCGGTCATCAACCGTTGCGACGGCTCGTAACCTAAATCCAGATCAGACAGCGTATGTTATCTATACGTCAGGTTCAACGGGTATCCCTAAAGGTGTTGCGGTCAGTTATGGGGCAATTAGCCAGCATCTACAAGCGATTACGGAGCGCTTCAAAGTCACCTCTCAAGATAACACCTTCCAATTTGGTGCATTTACGTTTGATATTTTTATTGAGCAGGTTCTATACACCCTAGCTCAAGGCGCAACGCTACATCTTAGAGGTGACGAGTTACCAAGTGTGCAGTCACTCACAGGGTATTTGGCTAAAGAAAAGATAAGTCTGATTGATTTGACGCCACAGTACCTGGATGCGCTACTTGAACACTGGCTTCATATCGGTGGAGTACCTGAAGTGCAGTTGACCCGTATGGTAGTGGGAGGGGAAGCCTTGCCGATAACAACTGTTGAGAAATGGCTGCAACTCGAGTTGAACCAGCGTTGTGAGTTATTAAATGCTTATGGCCCAACTGAAGGTGTGGTGACAGCAACGGTGGCGACAGTTGGCGCTTATGAAGACTTAACCTCAATTGGAGAAATGTTACCTGGCAGAAATGGCGTAGTATTGTCTGGGGTTGGAGAATGTATTCCACAAGGTGGTATTGGTGAACTGTGCCTTTATGGGCTGTGTTTGGCACAAGGTTATATTAACAACGGCGACGAGACTAAGCGTCGATTTACCGCTATGCCTCACGGGAAAAGCCAGATGTATCGCACTGGAGATTTGGTAAGGCAGAAAAGAGATGGATCATTTAGTTATGTTGGCAGACTAGATGAACAAGTAAAAATACGTGGTTACCGTATTGAGCTAGAAGAGATTAGTGCAGTGATTGGCGCACTTGATGAAGTTAGCCAGGTATTGGTAGAGCAAAAAAGCAACGAGCATGGTGTGTATTTGATTGCGTATGTATTACCTGGTTTATCGACTATATCGAACGTTGAAATTGAGCAATCCATAAAAGACAGGTTGAGAGATTTACTGCCAGAGTATATGCATCCTGACTTTATTGTAGTTATGGAAGAGTTTCCTCTAACTGTTGTAGGCAAAGTAGATAAAAGAGCATTACCAACACCTCAAAGAAATATACAAACAGGAGCCTGCCCAGCTTCAGATACAGAGAAAACACTCGCTCAGATATGGGGGGAGTTGCTGGACTTAGATATTACATATATTTATCAGGAAAGTGACTTTTTTGCCTTGGGTGGTAACTCGTTGCTGACCATCAGGTTGGTTTCTGCAATAGAGACTAAATTTGGTTGTAGCTGCCCTGTCAAAATTATTTTTCAATTCCCAGAGTTAACTAGTTTAGCAAATCAACTAGAGCTGATGGCTATAGCAAACATACAGCAGTCACTCGTTGTATCAGATAACAAAGAAATAGAAGAATTGGAGTTCTAACATGTACCAAGCCTTAGAAATTATAAAGTCCCTTTCCAAGTTAGGCGGCAAGTTATCAGTGACTGAGGGTAAGCTTAAGCTCGAAATTGAAAAAAACTTATTAACCAATGCGCACAAAATAGCGATTAAGCAGAATAAAGTTGCAATTATTGAGGTGCTAGAGAGTATTGAAAGTCATACACATGATTTAGAAAGCAATATCATAAGCGTAAATGAAGCAACAAAGCATTATGCATTAACTGACTCGCAAAAACGGATATGGCTTGCAGAAGCAATCTTAAATGGAAATAGCTTTGAATATAATATGCCCGCCGCAATTCGTGTTAAAGGGAAGTTTGATCTTGCTGTAGCAAATAAAGCGGCAAGTTTCCTAATTAGGCGCCATGCAATGCTCAGAACAAGGTTCTTTGTACAGGGCGATGTCCCTTTACAGCAATCTATAGAGCCTTTCGAGCTTGAGATCCGTGTAACGGCTTTACAAGACGAGGAATCTGTTGACGATTGGGTTGTGAATGAAGCTCGCATTCCATTTAAATTAACTCAAGGTGAGTGTTTTAGGGTTAGTTTTTTGAAATTGGGAGAATCAGAGGGAGTACTGCTTTTCAATTTGCATCATATCGTTTCTGATGGCATATCGATGGCAATATTAACGGAAGAATTTAGTGCTTGTTACAAAAGCTTTCTACTGGATCTACAGCCACAGTTACCGGACTTGCCAATTCAGTTTATCGACTATGTTACACATGCAACCCAGCAGCTAGCTAATTGCAACAAAAAAGCAGGGGTTGAGTTCTGGCAATCCTATTTGGCCGATTTGCCCGCATCGCACTCTCTACCTACCTTACCGGAGGAGAATAAAGGATACCACGCAGAAAAGCTGGTGGAGGTGTTGTCTAAAGAAAAAAGGCAAAAACTAGAAAGGCTTGCCAAAGGTGAGGGCACCACACTATTTGTATTATTAAAAAGCATATTGTATTGGGTTTTGAACCGCTATAGTGGCGAGCAAAACATAGCGATCGCTGTTCCTGATGCTGGGCGATATCACGATCAAACCCAGAATATGGTGGGCCACTTTCTTAACGTGTTAGTGCAAAGGACTAAACTGGATGAAATGACTCTGTTTAGTGAATTGTTTGATACTGTTAAAGCCCAAGATCTTGACATCTTGTCCAATCTGAATGTTCCACAAACTGCAGCGCTAGATAACCTAAACCCAACAGCATACGTTAAGTGTGTTTATCAAAATTTTCAGTCATCAGATCTAAGCTTGCCTGGATTGCAGCTTGAACTGCTTGAGAGTGCAGAGACAGTGACTCATTTTGATCTCGACTTAACTATCCAGGATAGGGGGGACGAGCTCGAGCTTGAGTGGAACTATAGAAAAGGTACGTTAAGCCGCCAGCTAGTTCGACAAATGGCGAAGAGTTTTTCGTGGCTAAGTGATACTGTGTTGGAGTCTCTCACTACTGACCTTCAACAATGGCCTTTGCTACCTGATCAAGATATAGAATCAATCAAAGCTATTGGTATGGGAGAACAGACTTCTTTACCTAATAGTTACAACCTATACGATAGAGTCACTGAAGCTTTATCTCATACTGAAAATTGCGTTTGTATCCAGACTGCAGAAACGCAAATTAGCTTTGCCGAACTAGATCAAAAAGTTAGGTGCTTGTCAGCGTTATTAACTGAGATTGAAATAAAACAAGGTGACCGGGTCGCTATTTTTACTGAACGCAACCCTTCTTTATTAGTTGCGATGTACACCCTAATGCGTATGGGGGTTTGTTTTATTCCAATTGATGTATCTAATGCTGCTAGTCGTACCGCTATGATTTTGGAAGATGCGCAAGTGAGTTGTGTATTAACTGAAACTGAATTGTTGCCGCAACTGCCAAGCGAAAATATAGCCATCATAGAATTGGATGGATGTGAAGAAAAAGACTGGCTGATCGAATATGAGGATATCGAGACAGAAAATGCGCTAGTGGAACCAAATGATGTCGCTTATCTTTTGTATACATCAGGCTCGACAGGTAGGCCAAAAGGTGTCGTAGTGCCAAGCTCTGCTTTGGTTGACTATATCGATTATGCGTCAGCTAACTATTATGGTGAGCTTGATGGCTCAGTTGTTGTTACGTCACACGGATTTGATATTACGTTACCCGGCTTATTACTACCGCTTGTTAATGGCGGAACAGTGTATTTAGCGCGTTCAGGCCATGAGTTAGAAGAACTAGCCGACAAATTAATTGATGATTCACGAACTTGGCTTGTGCGTATGACACCAAGTCATGTCGTTGGGGTGCTTGCGAGCATTGGCTCTGAGTGTTCTTTTGAGCGTCACTCTTTTGTTATTGGTGGAGAAGCATTTTCGCCTGAGGTCGCGGCTCAACTGCAGGCGGTATTTCCAAATACAGCCATTTATAATCACTATGGACCGACAGAGACCGTAATTGGCTGTAGCCTTTATCCACTTGCTGACATCAACCAACATAAAGGTGCATTAAGCTTGCCTATAGGCAAAGCGATGCATAACACGGCTTTATATGTGTTAAACGACAGTCTGCAGATTCAACCTCTAGGGATCACCGGTGAACTTTGTGTGTCAGGCCGCTGTGTTACACAGGGCTACTTGGATAACCAGGAATTGACAGCTAAAAGCTTTGTTACTAACCCGCATGACGATTTATTTCCTACGTTATATAAAACAGGTGATTTAGTTCGTTGCCGTGAGGATGGTTTGTTTGAGTTTGTGGGGCGCTCGGATGACTTAGTCAAAATCAATGGCTTTCGTATTGAGCTTGGGGAGGTTCAGTATGTGATAAAACGACTGGAAGCTGTCAAAGATGCAGTAGTGTTAGCCAAGGAAACGGTGACTCAGCAAACAGTTATTGTTGCTTATATTCAGCTACATGAAGATCTGTCAAGCTCAGAGCCTCTAGACTTTTCTCTTACCAAACTGCTAGGTAGCCAACTGCCAAGTTACATGATGCCAAGCTTTTTTATCGAAATGAAAGAATGGCCATTATCTGCCAATGGTAAGCTTGATAAGCATGCGTTACCTAAGCCCGAAAAAGCAGATTTTGCAAATCAATACATAGCACCTAGAACCGAAACCGAAAAGCTAATGGTTACATTGTGGGCGGATTTACTTCAGCTAGATGCGTCTTTAATTAGTGTTACTGATAACTTTTTTACACTTGGTGGTCATTCACTGTTGGCGATGAAGTTAATTGCTAGCCTTAAAAAGCACCATATTAATGTGACATTTAGGCAGATTT
Source organism: Pseudoalteromonas sp. 2CM41L (assembly GCF_023161905.1). NCBI lineage: Bacteria > Pseudomonadati > Pseudomonadota > Gammaproteobacteria > Alteromonadales > Pseudoalteromonadaceae > Pseudoalteromonas > Pseudoalteromonas sp. 2CM41L. The sequence continues at coordinate 8,453 of NZ_JALNTN010000027.1, read as the reverse complement.
TTGATTTTCCACAAGTTGATTTACTCGTTGAGCATATCACAACCCACTTAGACTCGAATTGTCAGGACTTTAGAGCGCCAGACAAACTCATTCATATAAACACTCAAAAAATAACGCCTGAAATGTTATCGCTGGTTGACTTGTCTCAGACAGATATTGATAAGGTAGTTTCTCGAATCTCAGGTGGCGTGGCGAATATTGAGGATATTTATGCACTTGGTCCATTACAATCGGGAATGCTTTATCACCACTTAATGAATGAAGATGTAGACCCGTATATCACTTCAACTGTGTTATCAGTCAGCACACAGCATAGTGTAGACAAACTGATAAGTGGCCTCGAATTCTTAATTGATAGACATGATATCTTGAGAACATGTTTTATCTGGGAAGAAATTTCCCAACCTGTGCAGGTGGTTACACGACACAGTAAATTACCAGTAAGTTATGTCGAATTGAGCGACGTGGATAATGATGAATTAGTAACTGAACTCAAGCGTTATGGTGCCTCTAGGTTCGATATTACTGAGGCCCCGTTATGTCGATTAGTTGTTGGAAAAAAGAAAAAAAGTGAAGAATTTTTAGTGCTACTGCAGCACCATCATTTAATTATGGATCATGTTGGGGCTGAGCTATTGCAGCAAGAGTTGAACCATTATCTGACAAATGGTGTCACACCACAGCGCTCTAATCCATCATATCGAAATGTTATTGCATATGCTCAGCATCAAGCTTCTAACAATGACTCTAGACAATATTTCTCTGAACATCTGGGTGATGTGGTAGAGCCTACGTTGCTCTTTGAACTTAGTGATATCGAAGGGGATGGCACTGATGTGAACGAGTATCGAAAGGAGCTTGACCCACATATTGTTGCAAGAGTAAGGCAATATGCCAGAGCTAACAAAATGAGTGTAGCAACCTTATTTCACGCCGCTTGGGCTATGGTAGCCGGTGCTTGTAGTGGTAAAGATGACGTCGTCTTTGGCACTGTACTTTCTGGTCGACTACAACCCGTAGAAGGGATTGACTCAACCTTAGGTGTGATAATTAATACGTTGCCAATTAGAGTAAAGTTGGCTCATCAATCAGTTGCTGAGGTAGTTTGTCAAATTAATGATGGTTTGAGAAGGTTACTACCGTTTGAGCAAGTTCCCTTGTTTGAGGTGAAAAAGTATACTCAAGTCGCCGCCAACGAGCCATTGTTTAATTCTATTTTGAATTTCAGGCATTCACCAGAAGATGCAGAGGAGCCATTAAGTTCAGGTGATTTTTCTATAGTGGAAACTGAGCAAAGAACTAATTTCCCAGTGACAATTGACGTTGATGATGCAGGCTCTAATAGTGGTTTCTTATTGACCGCACAATGTGATGCAGCGATTGACGGAAAACAAGTATGTGATTATTTAAGTCATGCACTGGCCTCTTTAATCGAGCAACTTGATGTTAATCCTGACAAAATGATAAGCGATGTGTCAGTGTTAAATAATGCTGAAACCAATAAGTTGCTTGCAGGGTTAAGCGATTTCACCGCTACCGACTTCGAGCACTCCTTTGTGCATGAGCTATTTGAACAGCAAGCTGAGAAAACACCTGATGAAGTGGCTGTAGAGTATTGTGGCCAGACTTTAACTTACGGCGAGCTCAATTGCCAAGCTAACAGACTTGCGGCTTATCTGTATGACCAATGGCATGTGCAACAAGGGGTGTTAGTAGGGGTACATTTAGAACGTTCGATAGAAATGGTTATAACTGTACTCGCTATTTTAAAAAGCGGTGCTGCTTATGTTCCACTAGATCCTAATTACCCTAATGAACGAATTAATTTTTTTATCAGTGATGCTAAATTGCCGATAATAGTCAGTCACTCGGGGTTAATAGATGAAGGCAATGGCTTTAACTGCAACACATTGTGTGTAGACCAGTTCTTTAATGACAGCATTCTACCTAGCGATTTAGAGCACCAGCCGGACTTCAGTGGAATTCTGGACGGACAGTTTGATGCTCCTGCATATGTAATTTATACTTCAGGTTCAACGGGGCAACCGAAAGGCGTTATCGTCTCTCATCGTAACGTTATAAATTATTTAACTACAGCTACTGAATACTGGCACGAGTCATTAACTCGCTCTATTGTGTGTACGTCGCTTAACTTTGACGCAACAGTTACATCTTTATTTAGTGCCTGGTTAAAAGGTGGTTATGTTAGCTTACTGCCTGAGGGGGAACACTTTTTTGAGCACTTAGTCGACTCTATTCAGTCAAGTTTACCGGCTCTGTATAAACTCACTCCTGCACATTTGTTAAGTTTGTCGTTGTCTGATTTTGTTCACCACGCTCACGTCTTTGTTGTAGGTGGAGAGCAGCTAGCAACAAATACAGTGGCGAGTTTGTCGGCAACACTTCCTAACCTAATCGTTATCAATGAGTATGGGCCAACCGAAGCGACAGTTGGTTGTAGTTTCGCAAGGTTTACTCAGTCTGTGATAGCAAAAAACTATACTTCACCATACCTCCATATAGGCAGAGCAATAAATAATGCCTTCTTTTTAGTGTTAGATGAACAAATGAATTTAGCGCCATCAGGTGTGATTGGTGAGTTATATATCGGGGGAGAAGGAGTTGCCAAAGAGTATCTTAATCAGCCTGAGTTAACTCAAAGTAAATTTGTGAAAAACCCATACTTTTCTCATGAAATGCCTCAAGTTTGCGAGCGAATTTACAGAACAGGTGACTTAGTTCGATATTTACCTTGCGGTAATTTAGAGTTTGTTGGCAGGGCAGATGAACAAATTAAGATCAACGGTTACAGGGTAGAGCCTGGAGAAATAGAATTCCAGCTTTGCTTGCACCCAGAAGTAGATTCTGCCCGCGTCGTGAATCTCTGTATTGCTGGTAGCAATAAGTTAGTTTCATACCTAAAGATATGTGAAGGTGAAATCATGTCGGATGTCAGCGATTTGAAAAAAAGCATACGTGACTTTATTTCGAGCAAACTTCCCAGTTACATGATTCCTGAGCTTACTGAGATCGTCGAGAGTTGGCCGCTTACCGCGAATGGAAAAGTAGATATTAAGTCTTTACCTCAGCCTGAATTTGTACCATCAACGACTAACATAGAAGGTCCATCGAGTATTGACGAGGAACACATTCTTACAGTTTGGGCTGAAGTTCTTACACTGGAAAAGCTGGCGATAAGTGTTACAGCTAACTTTTTCTCACTTGGTGGTAACTCTGTTTTAGCAATAAGGTTAATTGGTTTATTACAAAGTAATTATGGCAGAAAAATAACGTTAAAAGACTTCTATGAAGGCCCTTCTATTAGAGAAGTTGCTGCGTCTATTGCTCAGAAAATGAAGATCGCAAATATTTATGCGAAAAGTGACTCTTGCCAAAACATTCCGCTTTCGTTAGCACAGAAAAGGTTATGGTTCCTCAACAAAGTTGATCCAGAAACAGCTCGGTATAATGTGCCGTTGGCAATTAGGCTTAGGGGGGCACTTGATGTAGAGGCTTTGGAAGAAGCTATTGGTGCGTTGATTGAGAAGCAGTCAATTTTGCGCACTCGTTATGCCTTAAAGGGGGAAGAAGTTTTTCAGAAAATTGACCCATACAATGCGTTCAACCTGCCTGTCATAGAGATACCTAATGTAACTTTTGAAGACCGTTTAAGTGTATTAAAGTCGCAATTCGAATTGCTTGCGGAAGTGCCATTTAATTTGGCTACTGACAGCGTGATTCGTGCACAGTTAGTACAATTTGATGACAATGATGCTGCGCTCTTCATAGTTATGCACCACATTACTTGTGATGGTTGGTCTATTAACATAATGCAAAAGGAGCTGTTAGAAACATACAAGGCTTTTTCTACTGGAAACAAGAACTATGCTCCGCTTGAAATTCAATATAGTGATTATGCTATTTGGGAAAATGAAAATTACTCAGATGAAAAGGTATCGGAAAGCTTAAATTATTGGAAAGAAAACCTAGATGGTTTACCCGCAGTGCACTCTTTACCTCTGGATAAACCTCGAGCCAAGATGAAAGTGTCTAAAGGGGAAATCTACACAACTTATATTGAATCTGAAGCAAATTCACAAATCATACATCTGGCAAAGAAACATAACTTGTCAGTGTTCACCGTCATTCACTCAATGTTTGCTTATGTCTTATCTCGCTGGCAAGGCACTGATGATGTAGTGGTAGGTGTTCCCTTTGCTGGTAGAGAACATCATCAATTAAATTCTCTAATTGGCTTTTTTGTCAATACACTGGTAATACGCTCTCGTGTAAACGGTAAGCTTAATTTTATTGAGTTTTTGGATTCAGTTAGGAAAACAACATTAGATGCACAAAACCATAGCATTGTTCCATTTGATACGCTTGTTGAGAAACTTAATCCAGAGCGGTTAGAAAATGTTGATCCGTTATTCCAGATTGCACTGAGTATGAATGTCAAAAACGAACAGCCTGTAATGGAAGGGGTGAGTATTGAAAATCTGGGATTCTTAACTGATATTATTAAATATGACCTTGAGTTAAGTGTCATAGAATTAGAAGATAAGATTGAGCTTAATTGGCGATATCAATCCGAATTGTTTGATAAAACTACCATTGTAAGCATGGCAAATAGCTTGTTAAGATTTTCGGAGCAAGCTCACAATGACCCTGATAGATCGATTGAAGAAAGTTGGTTCAAATCACAATCAAGCAGAAGCAAAATTTGTGACTTTATCCCCAATCCGGTTCGAAACAATTTCGTATCACTTTTTGATAAGCAAGTAGACCAAACTCCTCACAATCTTGCACTTCAAGATGAAAGCTCGGATGTTACATATGAGGCTCTTAAGAAAAAATCTGAGCGTCTTGCATTGCTGTTAATTGAGTCAGGCGTTTCAAGTGGAGATAGCGTAGCCATATTGGGAGATAATAACGCATCAATTGTAATAGCAATTCTTGCAACCTGGAGAGCGGGGGCTGCTTACGTCCCATTGTCTACTCAAAATAGCGCCCTCAGAAATGCTGAGTTTTTGTCAGCATCTTCAGTGGATGTAGTTTTGTCCGAATCTGCTTATTTTGCGTCTCTAAATAACGTAACGGCTGACATAGTAGACATTGATGGTTGTGCAAGTGATGATGACTGGCTTGAGTGCTACAGTGAAGAAGTAGATTGCCACAACCTCTCCGCTGAGCAACCCGCTTATATTATTTTTACCTCTGGCTCCACGGGAAAACCCAAAGGTGTTCGGGTTAGCCAAGGGGCAGTCACTGATTATCTGACGAACGCTTGTGATTTGTATTATGGCCCACACATCAACGGTTCTTTATCAATAACCAATTTTGCTTTTGACCTTAGCATACCTGGACTATTAGCACCGCTGCTTAGGGGAGGATTTGTTGAGTTTGTAGAGGGAGAGTTGCTGTCTGGTGCAACTAAGAAGCTTGCAGAAAATACGAGTAAGGAGTGGATGATTAGGTTAACACCTTCGCATATGTCTGCAGTTTTAGAGTTGTTGAATAGTGGAAAAACACCTTCAAATTACCTTTCACACTCATTCGTCATAGGCGGTGAAACTCTAAATCTAAGATTAGTTGAAAGTATCAGAAAACAATTTCCACAAGCTAAAATATACAACCATTTTGGTCCTACGGAAACTGTTATTGGCTGTTTAATACATGAGGTCAAGGGGGCTGATTCAGAGGTTGGTTCCGGATTATTGATTGGTAACCCTTTACCAAACAAAAGTGTATTCGTTTTAGATGAATTACTTAATCAGGTAGATCCTGGAATGATTGGCGAACTGTGTGTTTCTGGTGTGAGTATTGCTGATGGATATATTAATGAGTCAAATTCAATCACGTCTTTTATAGCGTGTCCATTTGGTTCTGGAACGAAGATGTACAGAACTGGTGATTTGGTTCGGCAGCATGCTTCCGGTCAATATGAGTTTATTGGAAGGAAAGACAATCAACTAAAAGTACGGGGATATAGGATTGACTTAAGTGAAATCAATCATGCAATGGAGAAGTGTAGTGGGGTTTCTGAAGCATTTGTTATGGTAGATAATAATAAGACGGACCCGCAAATAGTAGCTTTTGCCAAGGTGTCTCCTCACATATTATCAGCATGTTCTAAAATATTGATGTTGCTGAGCGATAACAAATTAGACGATGTTCGTCTTTTTGATTTGCAAAATGGAATGGAAGTTGCCGGACTAAATCGCCTTGAAACTGAGTATCTTTACAGCGATATCATTGAGAAAGAAAGCTATTTTCAAGAAGGTGTATCATTGGAAGAAGGGGCTGTTGTGATAGATGTTGGCGCAAATATTGGCATGTTGTCAATTCATGTCGCTAATACAGTTCCTTCTGCAAAAGTTTATGCATATGAACCAGCACCAAAAACTTTTAAGTGTCTTGAGCTTAATGCTGAAGTCTATAGTTCAGACAATATTATACCTCACTGTGTTGGACTTTCGTCGGAGATTGGTCATCAAGAGTTTGAGTATTACCCAAATGCAACGGTATTCTCGGGTGAGAAAAACAGTGAGATTAATAATGTAGATAAAATGACTCGTTTGTTGAAAGAAGATGAAAGTTTAGCTGAAACAGATCTTCAAGAAATGCTAAAAGACAGACTGAAAGCCGAAATGATTACTGTGAAGCTGTCTACACTATCTACCCAAATAGATACCTACGGTCTGACCCATATAGATTTATTGAAAATTGATGTCGAAGGCAGTGAGTTAAGAGTATTGCAAGGTCTCAGAAATGAGCATTGGCCTTTAGTTAAACAGGTTGTAATCGAAAGTTCAAATTCCCCGGAAGTTTTATTGGAAATTACATCGTTGCTAGAGAGACATAATTTTAAATACACCATAGTTCAAAGTGAAGAGTTAAAGGCTACTGAACTGGTAAACATATTCGCTTTTAACAAAGCAGAAACTCAAAAAGATCGTTTTTTACATTCGTCAAATTTGAAACCTAATATATTGCAGCAAGGTCGAAAATTTGCGGTTAAGTCGATTAAGGAGGAGTTAGCTGCATTTCTGCCTGCCTACATGTTGCCTAGTGAAATTACGTTAGTTAATGAATTCCCTCTAAACGCCAATGGTAAAGTAAACGGTTTAGGGTTACTAAACCTGATCTCGAGTAAGGATAGGGAGGTGCTTTTACCTAAAACAGAGAAAGAGATTCAAGTACATAAAGTATGCTGTATTTTACTTGATAAGGCCTCAACCGATGTATCGATGAACGACTCATTCTTTGAGCTAGGAGGACATTCTTTATTAGTCGTTAAGCTAGTCGCAAGATTGAGGGAGTATTTTGAAGTGGAGCTCACCATTCAAGAGGTTTTTTCCACTAATTCAATTAATGACATAGTGTCTTTGTTGGAAAGCCGTTTAATGATAATGAATATGAAACAACTCAGTGAAGCTGAGGAAGTTTTCAATGAGGGAGTACTGTGATGAAGTGTACTTTAATTGCCTGTTTAACCGCTCTATGAGTATTTGCTTACTACCGTGAAGTAAATGAGCTTCCCAGTCATAGCGACGGTAAATAGGCGTAAGTAGTGAGTTGCGGTTAGGCGCTGATTAGATATTGCAGGGAAATCGGTTTATGGCCAAAGTACTATGATGGGTTCTAAGAAAGAGATTGACTCCTGACAGAAGTATGAATATAATTATTTTTATGTTAAATATCGGTTATTTTTGAGTTAACTTTTGTTGGGTGCATAGACTCTACGTAAAATGTTATTTCTACCGATGAGTGACATTGCTTTTTACTTGGATGTAATAGATAAGGTAGGAATCTTGTCTATGGTTAGAGATTAACCTAATTGGAATAAGTATCGTGCATATGGACAAATAAACAGCAGAATTGAGTTAAGTAGTAAGGGACTAGTACTGAATGCGGCAATGTGCGTTATAAATTTCAAAACTAAGTTCATCTATAAGTAGGCTCTTTAGGCAGAGCTGCCCACTCTTTCATTATCAAATTTTGGTAACCGCTGATGAACTGGCTGTTGAGCTGGTAACTGTTTTATATGTGTTTTATACCGAGTTCTAAGTAGGGAACAGTGCTTCTGAATTTGCTTGTGTACTGTAATACCCTAAGAACTTGTGTGAACTATGCGATTAGTAATTGTTCGCAAAATTAAATAAAACTAATAATGAAATGACAAATCAAATATTGAAGAGCGCTGCAGATGCGGGTATTGCGCTGTACGTGGAAAATGGGGAGCTTAAATTTAAGCAAACTAAGCCTACGTTTCCCTCAGATCTAAAAGCGTCGATTATTGCTAATAAACAGGCTCTCATTAGTTTACTAGCAAATGAACAACATTCCCGAAGTCGCATTTTTCCTCGTTCTAAAGAGAATCCTCCGTCACAGCTTCCACTATCATTCAGCCAACAAAGGCTGTGGCTGATAGACCAATTAGAAGGTGGTTC
>NZ_JALNTN010000026.1:0-34339 GCF_023161905.1 Pseudoalteromonas sp. 2CM41L | reverse complement strand
CAGCTTACAGCTTACAGCTTACAGCTTACAGCTTACAGCTTACAGCTTACAGCTTACAGCTTACAGCTTACAGCTTATAGCTTACAGCTTATAGCTTACAGCTTACAGCTTACAGCTTACAGCTAACTTATTCCGCCGCTAAGTAATCTAAAACCACTTGGTGGTGATCTTTGGTTTTAAACTTATCAAATAAGTGTTTAATTTTACCGTCTTGGCCTACTAAAAAGGTTAAGCGGTGAATACCATCGTACTCTTTACCCATAAACTTTTTGTAGCCCCATACGCCAAATGCTTCAGCGATGGCGTGATCTTCATCGGCGAGCAAATCAAAGTTAAGCTCTTTTTTAGTTTCAAAGTTTTTAAGGCGCTTAATAGGGTCTGGGCTAATACCTACAACGCGGGTGTTAAATTGAGCAAGCTGCGCTTGTTGGTCACGTAAGTTTTCGGCTTGAACCGTACAACCCGGTGTAGAAGCTTTAGGGTAAAAGTACACCAGTACTTGTTGCTCTTTTAACAGCTCACTTAAGGTGACTGTTTCGTCGTTTTGATTTTGTAAGCTAAATTCTGGTGCTGTATCACCGGCTTGTAATGGGCTAATTTTGTTCATGCTGTGCTCCTTAGCGAATACGTTTAAAAATATAATCTACGTTAAGACTGTGCGAAAGGTTTTCAAAGGTCACTTTAAATTGGTCTATATCAACCTCTACTGGGATATTAAACTCAATTTCGCAGCGCATTTTAGTGTCGGTTTCTTCATCGTAGGTGTCTGACTTTAATGAGCAGATACTAATGTGGTGATCGGCAAAAAAACGCGTTACTTTACTCAGTGTACCTGGGGTGTCTATCCCTGTGTATTCAAGGGTATAGCCTGCGCAAAATTCACTTTCGGTGTGGCGAGTGGTGCTGCGCTTCATCATGGTGAGTAGGCCTAGCTCCATGCCTTTAGTAGGCAAGGTGTGCTCTATGCGGCTAATGGCCGACATATCGCCGCTTAGCAGCATGGTAAAGGTAAATTCGCTGCCTAAAATGGCTATTCGGCTATCTATAATGTTGCAATGACAATCACTTACAAGCTGTGTAAGTTCACTTACAATTCCCGGTCTATCTTCGCCAATAGCGGTTAAAACAATTTGATGATTTGAAAATGCAGTCATGAAGTTTAATACCTACGTTTTTTGAAATATAACAACCGAGTTGGTATAGCCCGCGGCGCATACACTACGTTGCACGGCGGCGAAGTTTAACACAAAAAGCGCCCTAAACTACATAGGCACTTAATTAAAGGCGCTTTAAAGCGTTGTGTTCCTTGTTTTTACTGGCACAGGAAAGTACCATAGCTAAAATTTGTCTTTTTGTTGTGATTGATTTTATAACACTTAGGTGTGAACTTTATTGCAATTAGACAGCCAAATAATAAATGTAAAGTTAATGTTGATTTTACACTGAACCAAATTCGGTATTACCCACTCATATACGTGTAAAACAATTAAAGGGTATGCTAAGGAGAAATATCTGTGCAGTATTGGATCCCAAAAGCACTTGCAGTGAGTGTATTGGTAAGTTTATCAGGGTGTAATGTTTTTATTAATGAAGCGCACAACGAACGCAATTATCGTACGCATGAAGGTGTTAAAACCCCGCCATCGTTATCTCAACCAGCGCAAGATCCGGTTTATAAAATGGATGTGGGCCAATACGATAACAACCCTGAGGCAACAAACTATCGTCCACCAGCACAGGTTTTAACTGTTGCTAAAGGTAGCTGGGTAGAAGAGGGCGATAAACAAGCGCGTATTTACTTTGATAAAAACGATGGCATTGTTGATTTAGATGAATTTGTTTGGGACTCAATTAAAGCGGTTATTGCCGAAAATAATGCAACAACCACAAAAGAAGATAAGCTGCTTGGAATTATCGAAACCGACTGGTACTCAATAATTAAAGCTGAAGAGAGCTGGTTATGGGGCGATGAGGTAAGCGAAAACCAAGAGCGCTTTAGATTCACAATTGAAGAAAAATCGCATCAGCGTACTGCTTCGTTACGCGCTGAACTTATTGACTTTAAAGGTGATGATACGTTAACCGATTTACTTAAGCAGCAATTAGAAGTACGCGCGCTTAACCAAGTTGTGGCTGAATTTGATTATCGCTATCGTCAGTTAGAAGTAGAAAACCGCAAGCGCCAAGGTATTATTTCTTTAGAAATGGGCTTTGATAACAAAGGCAATGCTGCACTTGTTACTGAGCAATCATACGATGCAGTATTCGACCGCTTCTCGGGCTTTTTAGAGCGCCTATCGTTTACTATTGTTGAGATTAAAACCGATACTGGCTTAATAACTGCCGACTACAACAAGCCAGAAAGCAGTGTATGGGATTCTATTTGGGGCGACGAAGTTGCGCAGCTTCCAATTGAAGAAGGCCAATACCAAATTTTAGTGAGCAAAACTAAAGAAGGCGGTACAAGCTTAACCTGGATGGATGACAAAGGCGAAACACTCGAACCTGGCACCATGAATGGTTTACAACAAGCGTTAGAAGCAGCACTTATTCAGCGCGGCATCAAAATTTAATAATTAATAATAAGTTTTTACTACAAAAAGAGCGCTTTGCTCTTTTTGTAGTTTTTATGGATTAAAAAATATGTCTCAGTTACCTCCTCGCGGGCACTATACGTGGCGCACTTGGTTTACTTTTTTAGTACCGTCGTTAATTGGTGTGTTTTTATTTATGACACCCATTCCTACCGCAGACGGGATGACCATTCCTATTGCGTTAATGGCTAAAGGCGTGCAAGCGTTGATGTCTGGCTCTGCGCAAGCAATTATTACCCTTATTATTTGTATTACTGGCGTTATGTCGGTGATCACCAAAGTATTTAAACCCGCCGCTATTTGCCAATCACCCCTGTTAAAGCATTTATTTGATGTAAGTGTAGTGTGGTTAGTGGTGCGTTTATTCGGTATGGCGTTTGTGCTAATGACCCATTTAGGGTTAGGTAGCGAGGCAATCACCTCTGCAAACACAGGCGCTTTGGTATTAAACGACTTGTTACCTGTTTTGTTTTCGGTATTTATACTGGCCGGTTTATTACTGCCTTTACTAATTAACTTTGGGTTATTAGAGCTTGCAGGCACTATGCTAACCAAGGTAATGCGCCCTGTATTTGGCGTACCTGGGCGAAGTGCAGTTGACTGTACTGCGTCGTGGTTAGGTGATGGCAGTGTTGGTATTTTAATGACCGCAAGGCAGTACGACCAAAAGCACTACACGCAGCGCGAAGCCGCAATTATTGGTACTACGTTTTCGGCGGTTTCTATTACCTTTAGCTTGGTGGTTTTAGGCCAAGTGAAATTAGAGCACTTATTTGCCCCATTTTATGCCACCGTATGTTTAGCCGGTGTGGTTGCCGCTATTATTGTGCCGCGCTTACCGCCACTTCGCTTTAAAAAAGATTTGCTTATTGATGGTAGTGAGCCAAATCGCGATGCTGAGGCTATCCCAACGGGTAAAAGCTTAGTAGGGCACTCACTTGATGTAGCATTAGCAAAAGCCAATAACTCGTCGGGCTTTAAAGGTACCTTAAAAGAGGGTGTACATAATGCGCTTGATATGGTGTTTGGTGTACTGCCTGTTGTAATGGCCGTAGGAACATTTGCACTTATTATTGCTGAGCACACGCCGGTATTTCAATATTTAGGTATGCCGTTTGTGCCATTTTTAGAGTGGTTACAAGTACCCGAAGCAGAGGCCGCGGCACAAACTATTATGGTGGGATTTGCCGATATGTTTATTCCGTCAATTTTAGCTGCGGGCACCATTGAAAGTGATGTAACTCGCTTTATTATTGCCGCAATGAGCGTAACTCAGCTAATTTACATGTCTGAGGTTGGCGCACTTTTACTGGGCAGTAAAATACCGGTAAACATTGTTGAGCTGTTCGTTATATTTATTTTACGTACACTTATTACGCTGCCGGTTATTGCCTTAATGGCGCATTGGTTAGTTGGCTAGTAGTGTATTTTAATTATAAAAAGCCCTGATTTATCAGGGCTTTTTTGTGGCTAGTTATTTCAATTACCCTAATACTTAACATTCTTAAGTGGGCAAATTGATACTAAATCCGAATGAAGATTAAAAACGCCTTGCCACTGAAAGAGTTAAAAAGTTTAAACCTGGGTTAGGTTCTTTAAATCCGGCGTTTGAGTAATGAATAACCCGAAGCGCTACGTTAGTGTGGCCAAAGTCTGCAACTAGGCCAATACGGTCTTCAAATTGGTAGTGAGTACTAATATTTTTGCCCGCAAATTTAGTTTCATCAATAAGCGATACGCCAATACCTGCTTCAATATAAAACGGGGTATTATGAAAACTAAAAGCAGGAAACTGCAGTACGGGCGACATAGCCAAAACAAGATTAGATTGCGAGTTGTCACCATGGCGGTATTCCCACATATTAACGCTGGTTTCAAAATAAAAGCGCGCATCGCCCACTAAGTTTTGTAAGCTAGGGGCATGATATTGATAAGCCAGCTTAACGCCATTCACGTTGCCTTCGCCCTTGAGAACATCTACGGCGTAACCATGATTAGACTGCGCAAACGCCGTGTTACCCCATACTGAAATAACTAAAAATAGAATAAGTGTGAAAGTTTTATATACCGTTTTCATAACTGCCAAATTGGTGTGTGAGTCGAATGAGTAAATAAATGATAAGGGCGGGCCATTCACATTTTCAATGAGGACAAAATGCCGCTTGTTTATGGGGTGTTAACAGTGAAGGCTTAACTAATTGAAAATAAATAGTTTATTTAATTGGTGCTGTTTTGGCATTAATAAGGTGCATTTTTGTGTCTGTTTTTGTGGCTTAAAATCGCGTAATTTAGCCACATCTTAATCACACACATGGTCACGCTCATGAAACTTTTTAACACTATTTTTATTGCTGCTGCCTTTTTTAGCAGCGCGTTATTTGCGCAAACGGCGCAGTCGCCTCAACATATGCTTGAAGGCGTTGCCGATACGCTTTTTAGCGATATTGCAAAAGTAAATGCACAAGGCGATGCAAGCAAAGCCGATATGGCGCGCATTGTAGAGACGCGTTTAATGCCAAACATAGATATTAAGTTTGTGTCGTTTAAATTGCTTGGTAAGCATATAAAAGGCATTGAGCGCGAGCAAGCTGTACGTTTTATTGATGCAGTAGAGCATTATTTAACAGGTACTTACGCAGGTGCGCTAATGAAATACACCGGCCAGCAAGTAGTATTTGAACAAGATACCTCGAAAAGCGACTCTGAGTACGCTACAGTTAAAACGCAAATTATTGAGCCAAACGCGCCCGTGATTGATCTGCATTTTAAGCTGCGCCAAGGTAAAGACCAGCAATGGAAAGTTTACGACATTGTTGCCGAAGGTATTTCGCTTTTAAGCGCTAAGCAAAAAGAGATAATTCAACGTATTTCTGATGTAGGCTTGGAGCAAGTAATTACCGAACTAAAAAATAAATAGTTCACTTCCTGATTAAGACCCTCTCCAACCACAAAAGCAGCCGCACTAAAGTGTATTGGCTGCTTTTATATTTTCTTAATATTCATCTACTTTAAGCTCGCAGCAAAAAAAAGGTGTGATAGAATATCAGCACGTCGATTAAGCGTGGTGTCAGCTAAAAACTGCTATAACTGACGCCTCATCAAGCTACACTGGAGTTGTGCTGTTTTAATGGAAAATGTACTGATTTGGCCAAAGGAATACCCATTACTTATTAAAGGACTTGTAGAACAAAACGGTGCCTTTATTTTAGATGCTTTAGAAGCTTGGCCTGCATGTCGTTCTACTATTGAAGATGACGGTGTATGCACCACTGTGCTACCACCCATTTACTATTTGATATGGTTAACCCCGCTTGAACCCTTTGAAGAGTGTTATTTTCAGCATATTAGTGAATATGACGAAGATGCGCACGCTTACATTGCTGCTGTTAAAAATCATTATTTAGATAACGAATACACCAGCGAATCAATGGCGCTAATGCTGTGCCAGCGCCTAGAAAAATACGCCAGTGTGGCAGCGCAAAACGCACTTGATACGCCGCTTTCGTTGTTTAGCTTATTATTTAGTAAACGCTATTTTTCGTTAATTGAACATGCTCTAAATAGTGGCAGCAAATTAAGTGCACACGATACGCTAGCACTGTGGCAAGAAGTTGATTTTAGAGAGCGTTTAAGTGCTTTTCTACCTGAATCGGTTGCTGATTTAAACGAACTTACAGAGCTTGCCAGTCAAAAAGTAGCAAACGGTAAAGACTACTTTACGTTGTTAACGCAAGTATCGCCTGATGTTGATTCTATTGTATTGCTTGAAAAAGCATTACTTGCTCATTTAAGCCAAAAAAGCGCAAAGCAAACCATGGCGATGCGTTTTATAGAGCAAGGTGCCACTGGTACATTGGCTGATGAAAACAATAAAACAGCGTTTATGTGGGCAGCCGAAAAAGGCTATGTAAATGTGATAGAAACCCTGTTGGCTAAACAGGATCAAAAAGCGCAAGACACCTTAGGCAATACTGCACTGCATTATGCAGTGTTAGCTAAAAACGAAACCCTTATGGTGCTATTACTAAAAGCAGGTTACGACTTTAGAGCACGTAATAACGAAGGCTTAAGCTGTTACCGGTTAGCAGTAAGTATTAAAGCAAGCAATTTAGTTAAATGCCTTGAGCGCGATTTTGGTATAAAAGAGCTTTCGCCAGAAGGGCAGTTTAACCGCATTAAAAAGGTGCACGCCTTACACGCAATTGTCACTATTTTATTGCCATTGCAGCTGTATTTCTTTTTTGATGAAAGCATTGCCATAAAAAGTGAGCTGACTTTAATTTTTACACTGATTGCATCGGTGTGTTTTTTCTTTGCGGCGAGCTTAAAGCGCTGTGCGCTCTATCCACATATAAAGCACCCGTGGGGATTATTTGTGTTGCGTGTTTTTTCGTTGTTAAGCTTAATAGCTCAGCTTGGATTAGCCAGCATAGTTGCACTGGCTGCACTGAGCGAATTAGTGTAGCGACTGCCATGGCAAACTAAAAGCCTAAAAAAACGCGCTTACATTGTTATGTTAAGCGCGTTTTTTGTATGTATAAGCTGATATACCAATCCGCAATAATATCTAATCATTTTGCGGGGCTAAACGTGTCGCTATCTGCGTTAAAAAACTCTCATTTAGAACAACTAATTAGCGAACTTTTTGCCTTGCTATCAACACGTTTTTCCATCCTCAAAATAGATTACTTACTTATGCGGATTGGTATTATTTCAACTTTCAACTTTCAACTTTCAACTTTCAACTTTCAACTTTCAACTTTCAACTTTCAGCTTAAATAATTTATTTTGCGAATTAGTATTATTTATTGTATTCGTTAGCGGCTTTTTCCTCTGCGAGCTCTTCTTTAAGCTTACGTATTTTTAAGCCTTGCTCTTGTCCGCGGTGCCTTGCGTAATACGTGCAGCCAATAAACATGGCTGAGGCAAACACAAGCTCTAATAACACCCATATTAGCTCATCAGGTGCAGCCCATAACATGGTTAAGCCGTGTATAAAGTACAACATAACAACAAAGTTAGCCCAGGCGTAAGTGTAGGTGTTGTCTTTAATAAAGCCTCTTAAGGGCAACAGTAACGGGATTATAGGCACAAACAAGGATACAAAACTTGTGTTGCCATTTAGCGGAGGTACAAAGTACATCCACAGAGGAAATAAAAGTAATAAA
Source organism: Pseudoalteromonas sp. 2CM41L (assembly GCF_023161905.1). Lineage (NCBI taxonomy): Bacteria > Pseudomonadati > Pseudomonadota > Gammaproteobacteria > Alteromonadales > Pseudoalteromonadaceae > Pseudoalteromonas > Pseudoalteromonas sp. 2CM41L. The sequence continues at coordinate 26,577 of NZ_JALNTN010000026.1, read as the reverse complement.
CCCACATAGCCAAAAATAGCGGTGCGCTGAAATTTTACAGTAATTGGCTTTTTAGCAGGGGTGTCAGCGGTATTCATTGAAGTCTTCTCGCAATGTGAGTGAGGCGTTTACCAACGCTTTGGCATATTTTAATTTCGTCTTTACTTAAAGTATTCGTATTACTACTGCCGGCTACATGTGTTGCCCCGTAAGGTGTGCCGCCGGTTTGCGTAGCTAGTAACTCTGGTACTTCGTAAGGTACCCCTAATAACATCATGCCGTGGTGTAGTAGCGGTAATGATAAATTAAGTAAGGTGGCTTCATTGCCGCCATGCATACTGCTTGACGATGAAAACACACAGGCTGGTTTATCTATTAACTGGCCTTTTAGCCAAAGATCGCTGGTGGTTTCCCAAAACGTTTTTGCTTGCGATGCCATCATGCCAAATCGGGTAGGTGTGCCAAACGCAAGGCCGTCGCAATTTATTAAATCATCTTTTGTAATTACTATATCGTGCGGATTTTTAGCAACAAAGGTACGCAATACGGCTGTGGCACCCTGTTGCTCTATAGACTCGGCTATTTCGTGCGCCATAGCCTCAACCGAGCCATGGCTTGAGTGATACAGTACAACAATGCGAGTCGTCATTATAATACGCTTAATACGTTTTCAGGCGGACGGCCAAGGGCTGCTTTACCGTTGTTTTGTACAATAGGGCGTTCAATAAGTTTAGGGTTGTCTACCATGGCGTTTATTAGCGCTGACTCGTTGGTTTCTTCTTTTAGGTTAAGCGCTTTGTAAGCATCTTCTTTTGTGCGCATTAGCTGGCGAGCTGAGCTAAAGCCTAATTGTTCTAAAAGTTGGCTTATTTGCTCATGGTTAAGCGGTGTTTTTAAATACTCTACTACGCTTGGTGTTACGTTGTTTTGTTCTAGTAATGCGAGGGTTTCACGCGATTTAGAACAACGTGGATTATGATAAATAGTAACTGACATACAATTAGTTCCAAAATGTAATTTGCCGCTATTTTAGGGCAAGCGCTGACAGACTTAAAGCCTTGCCAGCTCTTTTTGTAAACGGCGATACTGAGTAAGCAAGGCTTTTAGGCGTTGCTGTTTAACCAGCTCTGTGGGTTCTACGAAGTTAAGCGCTTTTTGGATTTCGTCTGCCGCTTTAATATACGCGCCATATTGCGATAACACATCAGCATTGGCCTCGTGATAAGCGGCAAGCTTGTCTTGCTTTTTATAGGCATCGGCTAATAGCTGTTTACCTAAGTTGTGGTCGGGTTTTTCAAGTAAAAAGCTTTTTAAAATGTTTTCAGCTAATTCAAACTGCTCAGCCTCTAATGCCGCATTTGCATAGTTTAAAGTTATAACTTGGTTGTTAGGGCGATAGTTGTTTAGTTCAGCCAAAAACTTTACCGCTTCGTCGGCTTTTTTTTGCGCTATTAGTAAATCGGTGTGGGTATCGATATAGAATAAATTTTTAGGACTTTGTGCTAATAACGGCTCTAAAATTTCGGCGGCTTCATCTAGTTTATCTTGATCAAGTAAGCTTATGCCCAAGCCGTATTTAAGCGCGGTATTGTTGTAACTGTTTTCGCGCATTAATTTTTTAAATAACGCTTCGGCATTTTCGGGCTTATTGGCATAACGAGCAAGTACTCGGCTTTTTGCTAAATTAAACTCAAGGCTTGGGTTTAAATGGCGCACAGGGAATTGCTCTGCACGTAGGCGTACGTCAGATACACGGCTCTCTGGCAATGGGTGAGTAAGTAAAAAAGCGGGTGGTTTGTACTTATATCTTATTTGCGCTGAAAGTTTAGTTAAAAATTCACTCGATGCACGGGCGTCAAAACCGGCGTTATTAAGGGTTTGCATACCAATTCTGTCGGCTTCTTGCTCGGCAGCACGGCTGTGAGTTAATTGGCTAAACGCAGCTTGGGTTTGGTTAGCCGAAATAATAGCAATACCTGCATCGGGAGCAACAACGGTGGCTAATATACCGGCTATCATGCCTGCAATAGTCAGTGCGCTGTTATCTTGCTGTTGCTGAATACGACGAGCTAAATGGCGCTGAGTTACGTGCGCTATTTCGTGCCCAAGTACAGAAGCAAATTGGCTTTCGTTATCTGATTGCGCAATAAGCCCAGTATGCACACCAACATGCCCGCCGTAAAAAGCAAAGGCGTTAATTTCGTTGTTATTTACCCAAAAAAACGAAAAAGGAAAACGCACGTCGTTAGCATTAGCCACAAGTTTTCGGCCAAGTGTGGTTAAGTATTCGTCTAAAACGGGGTCGTTTACTACCGGTGATGAGCCTCTTATTTGCATCATCATCACTTCGCCAATGGCTTGTTCTTTTTCAAGTGGCAAAACTTGTAGCGCAGACGTGCCTAAATCGGGTAGCGTAAAGTTTGTTTGTGCCTTTAACGGCTCACTAACCAGTAGGCTAAAGGTAAGCGCGGCACTGCATAAAGTGATAAAGGCTGATTTTAGCTGCATTTTATTCCTTGTTAATTTGTTCACCAATGGCAATTTTTGCTATGTCAATTTCATCGCTGCTTGCACGGCTGTCTTTTTCGCACAATTGGTAGAGTTCTTTTATTGTGACTCCATCAAGCTTTACAACGTTCAATTCCTGCTGCAAAAATTTAATAATTTTATGTACTACCTTATGTGCATGTAAAATAATGGCTTTATCGGCTTTGTCGCCGCGCTCAAAATAAAAGCCAATAAACTTATGGAGCTGATTTATGCGGATCAGGTTTTTCATTGAATGCGGATCCCATACTTTAAACTCCATAAAGCGGTTATCTTTAACGTATTGATCAATAATTATGTCTTTAGCATAGGGTTGCGCCCAGAGCTCAAAGCCTCGGTCGGTAAATACTTGGTGTAGCGCTATACGCGGCTTATGCTTGGTGTGTATTTCACCAAAATCATCTTCATAGCCATCAAGCAAGTCTAAGTTCCAATTGCGTTTATTGATCAGGCTTTTTACAGCATTATCAAATCCGTGCTCCAATATTCCTTCAGATTCGCTGACCGAAGAAGCAACAAGATGATAAAAAGGCGGGAGCTCTCCCCAGTTTATCTGCTTTTTATACCAATTAATCTCTTTGAGAGTTGGATTACTAGGTAGTTGCGCTTTATTATGCGTGCCAGGCATTAACTTATCCTTACTGCTAATTATGTTATAAGGATAAACCATTGCTGGAATGGTTTTAAGAAAAAGTTACTGCTGTTCACATTTTATAAATAGAATGACCGACAATATGCGACTTATTATTCATTTTACTTAGCGAGTAAAGTAGTTATGTTAGAGTGCGATTTAAAAAAATTTAAATGCCCACAACAGTTTGTACAATTTAAATTAGCGCTTCGTAATGCGCAGTCATCTAATAAGGCAATAACGTTTAGTATAAATAACGACGAAAGCGCAGATGATATTACGCGTTTTTTAAGCAAAAATGCATATACATATAAATTTGATCAACACCAAGGACTATTACTAGTGGAGCCATTGCATGTTTGAATACGTTAAAACATGGTACGAAAGAAAGTTCTCAGATCCTCATTCAGTCACCTTACTTTTTTTACTCATTGCCTCTGTGGCATTACTGTACTTTTTTGGCTCGTTAATTGTTCCTGTGTTAGTGGCATTGGTGATTGCTTATTTACTTGATTGGCCGGTTGTACACTTAGAGCGCTTTGGGTTAAAACGCTTTAGTGCCACAGTCATTGTAATGCTGATATTTACCGGGGTTATGCTTACCCTTATTTTGGTTATTGGCCCAGTGCTTTGGAAGCAAACCAGTAATTTAGTACAAGAAACCCCGCACATGGTAGAGCAAGGTAAGTCCTTTTTAATGGCCTTACCACAGCAATACCCCAGTTTAATTAATGCCGAGCAGGTCCAAGCTATTGTGGCAAGTGTAGAGGCAAAGGCGCTCGAATTTGGCCAAGTTATTGTCTCGTTTTCACTTACTTCTCTAAAAGATGTTGTGGCATGGCTTATTTATTTGGTGCTTGTACCCTTACTTGTATTTTTTATGCTTAAAGACAAGCTTGAGCTTACGAGTAGTGCCGCTACGCTTATTCCGCAGCAGCGACGGTTAATTTTGCAAGTGTGGCACGAAATGAACCAGCAAATAATGAATTATATTCGAGGCAAAGTATTCGAAATTTTAATTGTGGGTGGCACCTCGTTTATTGCCTTTACTGTACTTGATTTACGTTATGCAGCTTTACTTGGCGTGTTGGTTGGGTTTTCGGTGTTAATTCCATTTGTGGGTGCGGCATTGGTTACCATACCGGTTGCGGCGGTGGCGCTGTTTCAATTTGGTATCGAAACGCAGTTTTGGACCATATTAATAATTTACGGGATCATTCAGGCGCTCGATGGCAATGTATTAGTGCCCTTGTTGTTTTCTGAGGCCGTTGATTTAAATCCCGTATTTATTATTGTTGCAGTGCTATTTTTTGGTGGCTTATGGGGTTTTTGGGGCGTGTTTTTTGCCATTCCACTCGCATCGCTTGTAAAAGCGCTAATAAATGCCTGGTCATCTACACATGGAGAAATAACAAAAGAGCGGGCAGAGTAACGTACTTTTAGTTTAAAAAAGCATAGTAAACGCACCTAAGTTACTAATTGATTATTACCCAATGAGAACAAACTTATGTACTATTGGGTATAAGATATATTTTTTAGTAATAAAGGTGCGTTTTTAATGTCTGAGTTTTTATTGCACGATGAACAAGCAGCCCAAGTTTATCTTGATGCAAACGCTACAACACCTGTTTTACCCTGTATTGCCGACGTGGTGTCGCACACCATGCAAATTTGTTTTGGTAACCCTTCAAGCCCCCATATTAGCGGTATACAAGCTAAGTATTTATTAGAACAAACAAGGCAAAATGCACGCCATGTTATTGGTGCGCCCGATGGCGATATTCTTTTTACCTCAGGCGCAACAGAGGGCATACAAACAGCCATTGTTTCTACGCTCATTCATGCTAAAAATCATACGATTAAAAACCCTGTATTATTGTACGGGGCAACTGAGCACAAAGCGGTGCCTAACACGTTAAAACATTGGAATAGCGTTTTAGGCATTAACGCCCAATTACTGGCTATTCCTGTTGATAGTAAAGGGGTTTTAGATTTAGCGTTTATTAATGAGCACATAAATAACGCGCTAATGATTTGCACCATGGCGGTTAATAACGAAACCGGTGTTTATCAAGACTTAAACGCTATAGAACATACTATTCGCAGCCGTAATAAATCAGTGTCTTGGATGGTTGATTGTGTACAAGCCTTAGGTAAACAAGCGCTAGCACTTAGTAGTACCAGCATAGATTATGCCCCGTTTTCGGGCCATAAACTCTATGCACCAAAAGGTATTGGTTTTTTATACATTAAAAATGGCAGTGCCTATACGCCATTTATTGCGGGGGGCGGGCAAGAAAGCGGCATGCGCTCTGGCACTGAAAACCTACCAGGTATAGCAGGGCTTAACAAACTGTTTAACTTGCTGCTAGATAAAAACGATGACACGTTTAAGTCGGTTGAGGTATTAAATAGCTACAGAGCGCAACTGCTTAATGCGCTGCAAAGTACCTTTGGTGATATAACCTTTAATCACGATTTTTCACATTCTGTACCTACCACCCTTAATTTTGCTGTTGATACGCTTACCTCCAAAGAGGTTATTGATTTATTTGACGCAGCAGGCATTAGAGTGAGCGGTGGCTCGGCATGTAGTACAGGTGCAACGCGCAGTTTTGTGCTTGATGCAATGGGGGCAACTAATTGGCAAAGTGAAAACGCCATTAGGCTGTCTTTTGGGCCTGCTGCAACCGAGCAGCAAATTAGCCAAGCATGTAAGCGTATATGCTCGCTAAAGGCGGTATTAGAGGCCAATTGCTTAATTGTTTCTGACAGTGCCTCGCCAAAGCAAGAAGTATGCGCGCTGGGGTTAACACAATTTAGGCATAAAGGGGCGTGTAGCTGGCTGTATGTTAGTGACGACAACAGTGCCGTTATTATTGACCCGGTAATAGAGCTTATTCCGCGCTTTGAAAAAATAGTGAGCACACAACAGCTCAACGTAAAAGCAATTTTAGATACCCACCAGCACCAAGACCGTCCAAGCGCAGTGGCTTTGTTAAATGAAGTACTGGGCACAACGCATGCGCTGCAAAATAGCATTGAGCTTGGTACAAAAACGTTAACCATAAAGCCAACCCCAGGGCACAGTAAAGACAGCGTTAGTTATTTATTAAAAGAGCGCACCACAGGCCATATTAATTATTGTTTTTGCGGTGATTTAATTTTACCTGCAGGACTTGGCAATACCTCGCTTGAAGGGGGCAGTGCAACACAAATGGCACACTCACTTATTACCCTTGCTGAGAAAATGAGTGACGATACGGTTATTTGTTCGGGGCATGACTATCAGCAATGCTTTGCCATTAACTGGCGTACTGTACGTGCACAAACGCCTTTACTTAGCCCATTATTAGATGGAGAAATAAGTACGGCGCAATTTGCACAGCTAAAAGCACAACACGATCAGCTACATAGGCAAACCAGTAACCAATTGTGTGGCTATGTACAGGCGGCGGTGCAAACAGACACTAAGCAGCTAGACTTTACGCAAGCTAAAGCGTTACTAACGCAAAAAAATGTGTATTTAATTGATACCCGTGAGCCGTATGAACATGGCGCAATTAATGTGGCGGAGCTTTTTGCCGCGCCTTTAGCTAATACGCTTAATATTTCACTTAGCCGTATGGCTAACGCCATAGTACAAAATCAATTAAACCCGCAGCACACCTATATATTACTGTGTAGAAGCGGCAATCGTTCTAAAATTGCAGCGGCAAATTTACAGCAATTAGGCTTTGCGAATATTTATAACGTAGCGGGTGGCTTGGCGTTGGTGGGCTAATTATGGGCCTAGTTTTGAGGATGCTTTAACCACCTATAAAGCTAGGCGAATGCATACGATGCATTTTATGCTTTGGGCCTATAATGTTTCGAAGTTTAATTTGCAGCAGTGTGCTTGGTGTTTTTACATGGATGTAAGCCAGTAGCGTAACGCAGGAGCCGTTACAGAGCCCACTAGGGTACAAACCTCGCGCCAGGATTAAATTGTTCCTAGTTTGTACAAATTTTAATCCTAAAAGGTCAACAGGCCCTAATTCATGAATATTTAATAAATGTTGTTTAAACTATTAAATGCTTAAAATTTGTGGGTAATTAATTCATAAAATTTTTATGATACCGGTGTCAAAAGTAAAAAATTGCGTTATTATCTGCATCATAAATTATAAAAACAGCATTTTTATTGCTTTTTTCGTTATACTAAGCGCTTGCTTTTTTACTAGCACTACGCGCAATTAGCGAAGTCTTTTTACCTAAAACTGTTTTTAAATCATTAATTTAAATATTTTAGAGGATATTTACATGTCTAATCGTTCGCAATTAGCAAGTTGGCAAGCACTACAAAATAGTGCCGCGCAGATGAAACAAACCCATCTAAAAACGTTATTTGCACAAGATGATACACGATTTGATGCATTCTCTACTCAAATTCCGGGTGTGTTGTTTGATTATTCAAAGCAGCGTATTGATAAAACTATTTTTGCACAACTCATCGAGCTTGCTAAAGAGTGTGACATTACCTCTTGGCGCGACAAGATGTTTAGCGGTGAAAAAATCAATATTACAGAAGAGCGTGCTGTTCTTCATACTGCTTTACGTAATCGTGCCCATACGCCTTTAGTTGTTGACGGCGAAGACGTAACGCAAGCGGTTGATAACGAATTAGCAAAAATTAAAACCTTTGTAGAAAAAGTACGCAGTGGGCAATGGGTAGGCTACACAGGTAAAGCAGTAAAAGATGTGGTAAGCATTGGTGTAGGTGGTTCAAACCTAGGCCCGCAAATGGCAACCGAAGCGCTAAAAGCACTTGCTGATGACACTTTAAATGTTCATTACGTATCTAATGCTGACGGTGTTCAAATTGCCTCTGTGTTAAAAGCAATTGACCCAGAAACAACCTTGTTTGTTATTTCATCGAAAACATTTACCACATCAGAAACCATGACCAACGCCAAAACGGCCGTTGATTGGTTTTTACAAACAGCAAAAGATGACAGCGCCATCGCTAAGCATTTTGTTGCTGTTAGCACAAACTTAGAAAAAACCGCAGCCTTTGGTATTAGCGATGAAAACGTATTCACTATGTGGGATTGGGTAGGGGGTCGCTTTTCACTTTGGAGTGCGATAGGCTTACCTATTGCGTTATACCTAGGTTATGACGCGTTTGAAGCTATTTTAGAAGGCGCATTTGAAGTAGATGAGCACTTTAAAGCAGCCCCATTTGAGCAAAATATTCCGCTTATAATGGCACTACTTAGTGTATGGAATACCAGCTTTTTAGGCTTTACGTCGCAAGCTATTTTACCGTACGACCAAGCGCTTCATATGTTACCTGCGTATTTACAGCAAGGTGAGATGGAAAGTAACGGTAAACACGTAAACTTTGCTGGCGAAACCGTACCTTATACAACGGTTCCTATTATTTGGGGTATGACCGGTATTAACGGCCAACATGCGTTTTATCAGTGTTTACACCAAGGTAATGTAATTGTACCTGCTGATTTTATTGCCTCAGTTAAGCCGCAGGTAGCCGTAGATAAGCATCACGATATTTTATTATCTAACTTTTTAGCGCAAACAGAAGCAATGATGAGCGGTGTAGATGCACAGCAAGTCACAGAAGATTTAGCCGCTAAAGGTAAAACACAAGCACAAATTGATGAGTTACTAAATCATAAAATTCATCAGGGTAATCGCCCTACAACATCTATACTGCTAGATACAGTTGATGCAAAAACAGTAGGACGCTTAATTGCGCTGTACGAACATAAAATTTTCTGCCAAGGCATAATTTTAGAAATTTGCTCATTTGATCAATGGGGTGTTGAGCTTGGTAAAGGCCTTGCCTCTAAAATTGAAAGCGAACTAACCGATGACAGCGTAAAACACGCCCACGATAGTTCAACAAATGGCTTAATTGCGTACTACAAGCAACACCGTACGCAGTAATATATTCGCTTATGTAAATAAGCAAACCGAGTACCTTTGAACGGGTAGCGCTGGAGTTCTTAGGGCCTGTATTTTTGTGAGAGGATTTACAGGACTCCTAAGACTCATTTAATTGTGCGAACAGTCAAATAATAAATAAAACGCCATAGCGTAAAACATTCAATAGGCTTTTATTAACACTAAGAGCCACTGTCATTCAAGCACTAAACCTGCATACCAAGCGGCTTATGGAAGTCGCTTTTAGGTATTACAAACGTAGAGAGTAACTATGCTTAATCCTTTTGATATTATAATTTTTGGGGGCGGTGGTGATCTTGCGTTACGCAAATTGCTACCTGCAATGTACAGAGCATATCAAGAAGGCAACTTACCAGAAGGCTCGCGTATTCTGCCTACAGTGCGTGAAGAAAGTAAGCGTGCTGACTACATAGAAACAGCACACAACGCACTGAAAGAGTTTTTAAGTAAAGGCGAATTTAACGCTAAAGATTGGAAAGCATTTTCTACTTACTTAGTGCCTGTAGTAAGCAACGTAACCGAAGCTGACGACAACTGGGATGTACTTAAAGGCATTTTAGATGAGCACGACAGCAATAAATCTCGCGTATTTTATTTATCACTTCCGCCTGCTGTTTACGGCACATGTTGTGAAATTTTATCAACGAAAGGTTTGATCACACCCACTTCACGTGTGGTTGTTGAAAAGCCAATTGGTTACTGCGGCGAATCAGCAGAGGCTATCAATGGTAAAATTGCAGAGTTTTTTGACGAAGAGCAAATTTTCCGTATTGACCACTACTTAGGTAAAGAGACAGTACAAAACCTAATGGCACTGCGTTTTTCAAATTCACTGTTTGAAAACATGTGGGATGCTAAATCTATTGATAATATTCAAATTAGTTTATCTGAAACGGTAGGCCTTGAAAGCCGTGCTGGTTTTTACGATAAAGCCGGTGCACTGCGCGATATGGTGCAAAACCACCTGCTACAGTTATTGTGCTTAGTGGCAATGGAATCACCAAATAAACTAAACGCAAATAGCATCCGTACTGAAAAACTTAAAGTATTAGAAGCACTTCGTCCGTTACTTGAAGGTGACGTAGATGAAAATATCGTTCGCGGTCAATACGTACCAGGGGATTTAAACGGTAAAATTGTACCAGGTTACTTAGAAGAGCTTAACGAAGGTTCAAGTAAAACAGAAACCTTTGTGGCTATTCGTGCACACATTGATAACTGGCGCTGGGCGGGGGTACCTTTTTACCTTCGTACTGGTAAGCGTATGGCTAAACGTTGTGCAGAAATTGTGGTTGAGTACAAAAAAGTATCGCACAATATTTATGAAGAAAACGTGGGTAATATTGAGCCAAACCGCCTTGTTATTCGTTTGCAGCCGGAAGAGACGATTCAATTAACGCTTATGTCTAAGCGCCTTGATAATCTTGAAATGCAATTAGAGCCGGTAACGATGAATATTGAGCTTTCTCAAGCATACAGCAACGGTTTCCATTCTGATGCGTACAAACGCTTAATGCTTGATGCTGCAGCTAATAACCCATCGTTATTTATACACCGTGACGAAGTTCGTCAAGCGTGGAAATGGATAGATCCAATTATTGAGCGCTGGCAAACTAAAGGCAAACCTGCACTTTACCGTGCTGGTAGCTGGGGACCGGATGATGCTGATGAATTATTAGCTGAAAACAACCACGTGTGGTTTAACACAGGCGATAAGGCGTAAGGTATGGCAACACTTGTTGAAAAATTTTTTGACTCAAAAGATGAGTTAACCGCTGAGCTATCACACACGCTTGAGCAATCTTTACGTGATGGCATAAAAAGTGATGGCCGTGCTGTGCTAATGGTATCGGGCGGTTCGTCTCCGGCGCCAGCGTACAAGCACTTATCAACGCTTGATTTAGATTGGCAAAATGTAGATGTTGCCATGGTTGATGAGCGTTGGGTTGAGCCAAGCCACGAAAAAAGTAACGAAGCGTTTATAAAAAGCACCTTGTTACAAAATTACGGCAGTGCCGCTAATTTTATTACCATGAAAAACGATGCAGCAACGGCCGAGCAGGGCGCACAAGTATGTGAAGCCGCTTATGGCGCTTTAAAAGCACCGTATGATGTAACAATTTTAGGCATGGGTCCAGATGGCCATACAGCGTCTTTGTTCCCACATGCGCAGGGCCTTGAGCATGGTTTAACAACACAGCAAACTGTGTGCGCTATTAATGCAATAGAAAGTGACGTGACAGGCAGCATTACAGAGCGCATGACACTGACTTTAAATGCAATAGCAAACTCTAAAGTGGTTAAACTCCTGATCAGTGGTGAAGAAAAGCTAGCGGTATACAAGCAAGCTAAAGCGGGTGGCGATGTAAACGATATGCCACTTCGCGCTGTGCTAAACCACCCAAGCATAAATATTGAAGTGTATTGGGCGCCTTAATTTAGCCGCTCATTTACAGTTTAAAAAGGCAGCTTAATTAAGCTGCCTTTTTATTTGGCTAAATAACGTGCTAAAGCTATTCAAAAAACACCGTCAAACTGTTAACCAATGTTAATGGTTTTTATGGCGCTGTATTAAAATCACTCGTTATTTGTACTGTTTTTGAGCGTATTGGTTGCGTTTTTATTGTCTGTTTTTTAGCAACGCCTAGATTTAGTTAAACTTTATTTTTTCATGACGGTTGTCATAAAACTTTCCCTTCCTTTTTTCGTTCAAAAGCATTAGCCTAAAGGCATTAACAATGAAACATATATATTAAAAATAAACGGAGCAGTAACATGGCGGAGCAACAAGTACAGCCTTTACACAACGAAAAGCATGCCAACACTAAAATTCAAAACGGCATCAACGTTGAATTTATGAAAACTCAACATTTAGTGCCAGTAGTTGCACATGAGTTTGCACGCGTAGCAAATGAATTCCCAATGTCTTTTGTTAAAAACAACGAAAGCGGTACTTTCCAAGCAGTTGCAATGTTTGGCCTAGAGCCAGGCGAAAACCTGTTTGTAGAAGATGGTAAATGGACAGCAGCTTTTGCGCCTATGGCATCAACGCGTTACCCATTAGGTCTAGTAAAGCACCCTGAGCAAGATCAGTACGGTATTGTGATTGACGAAGCAAGCTCGCTTGTAGGTGAAGAAGAAGGTAACGCATTATTTGAAAACGGTGAAGAAACTGACTACTTAAAGCGTCGTAAAGAGTCTTTAGTGTCTTTCATTGAGTTTTCTCAAGTAACAGAAGCATTCACTAAATACTTAGCTGATAAAGAGCTACTAGTAGCGCAAACGCTAACTGTAGACATTAAAGGCGAGAAAAAAGACATCAACGGTATTTACCTTATCGATGAGAAAAAACTTAACTCGCTTAGCGATGAAGAATTTTTAGAGCTTCGTAAGCGCGGTTACTTAGCACCTATCTATTCGTTCTTAACATCTACTCACCAAGTAGCACGTTTAGCACGTTTAAAAGCTAAGCAAGACGCGTAATTACATACACGTTTAGCTAAAAAGCGCCTGATGGCGCTTTTTTTGTGCCATTAAACTTACTCTATGCCAATTGGGTTAAAAAGTAGGGGTGATGAAGGGAAATAACACCCTCGTATTTCGCATTATTATTAGGCTGTTTATTAAGTGCTTAAATAAAGTGCTAACTTAATACCGTTGATATTAGTTGAAAAAATACGTGTAACCATTCAAAGTAAATTCAATACTAAATTTAAAAAAGAGCGCACTATGAAAAAAACATTCTTATTGTCAGTTTTAGCCAGCGGCTGCTTAACACTAAGCACGCAAGTATTAAGTGAACAAGCCCCGTTTGCTATAGCGATTCATGGTGGAGCAGGCACAATTGAAAAAGCAAAATTTACCCCAGAGCAAGAAAAAGCCTACCGAGCAAAACTAGCCGAAGCTGTTGAAGCGGGTTACAGCGTACTTGAAAAGGGCGGCGAAAGTTTAGATGCAATCACCACTGCTATTGAAGTATTAGAGCAGTCGCCTTACTTTAATGCTGGGCGTGGTGCAGTGTACACCTATGATGGCAGCCATGAACTTGATGCCTCAATAATGGATGGGCGAAACCGTCAAGCGGGTGCGGTCGCTGGCGTAAAGCACATAGAAAGCCCAATTCAATTAGCCCGCTTAGTAATGGATAACTCAGTACACGTAATGCTTAGTGGTCAAGGCGCTGAAGAATTTGCAAAAGAGCAGGGCGTTGCGCTGATAGAAAATAATATATTTGATACTAAGCACCGTTATGAAGCACTTTTAAAAGCAAAGCAAAAATTAGAAAAAGAAAAAGCAACCAGCAAAAACTACCAAGCTGCGCATAAGGCCCTGCCAACAAATTATAAAATGGGCACCGTAGGCGCAGTGGCACTTGATAAAAACGGCAATTTAGCCGCAGGTACATCTACAGGTGGCATGACCGCAAAACGTTTTGGCCGCATTGGCGATTCCCCTGTTATTGGCGCGGGTACATTTGCTGAAAACGATTCGTGTGCAGTATCGGCCACCGGTCACGGCGAGTATTTTATTCGTTACAGTGTTGCCAGTGATATTTGTGCACGCGTTAAATATCAAAATAAAACCATTGAACAAGCTGGGGATGAGGTTATTAACCAAGTACTTGCGCCTATAGGTGGTACAGGTGGGGTTATTATTGTGGATGCTAAAGGTCATATTAGTATGCCATTTAATACCTCGGGCATGTACCGAGCGAGCAAATCAAACACGCAAGCAACCTTTGTGGGAATTTTTAAAAACCAATAGCGTGATATATAAGCCTTATAGGGATTGTAGGATTAACGCTGCGCGTTTATTTTGATACTATTAGCCCTCATTTATTAAATTTATAAGGTGTGCGGGTGGTAAACCTAGGTCAGTTGTTTGGCGAGCTTAAAACGTGCTTAAAAAAAGATCAGTTTATATTTAAAAAACGCTTACATGGCGTAAAAAAAATACAAGACGAGACTAAGCAGGCCAATGCCCTTGAAAAAATAGCGGCTGATATTACCCGCAGCCAGCAGCTACGTGAAAAACGTTTAGCTGAGCTGCCCGCTGTAACGTACCCTGAGCAATTACCGGTAAGTCAAAAAAAGGACGTCATTAAAGACGCCATTGCGAATAATCAAGTGGTGATTATTGCCGGTGAAACAGGCTCAGGTAAAACCACACAAATACCAAAAATGTGTTTAGAGCTTGGCCGTGGGGTTGATGGCTTTATTGGCCATACCCAGCCAAGACGTTTAGCCGCGCGCAGTGTAGCTAACCGAATTGCTGAGGAAATGAAATGTGAGCTTGGCCAACAAATCGGTTTTAAAATACGTTTTAGCGATCAGGTTTCTAATAATACGTATGTAAAACTGATGACCGACGGTATTTTGCTCGCCGAAATACAACAAGACCGCTTTTTAAATCAGTACGACACCATCATTATTGATGAAGCCCATGAGCGCAGCTTAAATATCGATTTTATTTTAGGGTATTTAAAAAACTTACTGCCAAAGCGCCCCGACTTAAAAGTTATTATTACCTCGGCGACCATTGATCCTGAACGTTTTTCAAAGCACTTTGATGATGCGCCAATTATTGAAGTGTCGGGACGTACATTCCCCGTTGAGGTGCGCTATAACCCTATGAGCGATATAAATAAAGACGCTATGGAAGCCGAAGGCGACCAACTGCAAGGTATTTTTGATGCGGTAGATGAGCTGTGCGCTGAAGGGCCAGGAGACATTCTCATATTTTTAAATGGCGAGCGCGAAATACGCGATACCGCAGAGGCGCTCTCTAAACGTAATTTAAAACACACCGACGTATTACCACTTTATTCGCGCTTATCTAACGCAGAGCAAAACCGTATATTTGCCCCGCATTCGCGCCGCCATATCATTTTATCAACCAACGTGGCCGAAACCTCATTAACGGTGCCGGGTATTCGCTATGTAATAGACCCAGGTACAGCGCGTATTAGCCGTTACAGCTATCGTACTAAAGTACAGCGTTTACCTATTGAGCCTATTTCTCAAGCAAGTGCGAACCAACGTATGGGACGCTGTGGCCGTGTTGAAGCGGGTATTTGTATTCGCTTGTATTCGCAAGATGACTTTATATCTCGCCCAGAATTTACAGACCCAGAAATACTGCGCACTAATTTAGCCTCTGTTATTTTGCAAATGTTGGCATTAGGGCTTGGCGATATGAGCGAGTTTCCGTTTGTACAAGCGCCAGATAGCCGCAATATTAACGATGGTTTAACCCTACTTGAAGAACTTCAGGCGATTAAGCCGAGTAAAAAGCGCCATCAAACGAGTTTAACGCAATCAGGGCGTGTGCTTAGCCGCTTACCGGTCGACCCGCGTTTAGCTAAAATGGTGTTGACGGCTAATAAGCTCGGTGCACTACGAGAAGTTATTATTATTGTGGCAGCGCTATCGATTCAAGACCCCCGAGAGCGCCCGCAAGAAAAACGCGCCGCAGCGAACGAAAAACACAGCCGCTTTGATGACCCTGACTCGGATTTTATTGCTTTTTTAAATCTTTGGAATTACCTAGAAGAGCAGCAAAGTGAGCTGACAAATAGCCAGTTTAGAAAGTTGTGCCAAAAAGACTTTTTAGCTTATATGCGTATTCGTGAGTGGCAAGACATTGTTTATCAAATAAGCACTGTGTGCAACGAAATGAAAATTAAAGCCACCACGCAAGTGGCTGACTCAGAGCTAATACACAAAGCGTTACTGAGCGGCATGTTAAGTCACATAGGCTTTAAAGACGAAAAGCAAATATATAAAGGCGCTCGTAATAGCCAGTTTCATATTTTTCCGGGTTCTGGGTTATTTAAAAAGAGCCCCAAATGGATTATGTCGGCAGAGCTGGTAGAGACCAGTAAACTATACGCACGTATTAATGCCAAAATAGATATTAATTGGGTAGAGCCCCTTGCACAGCATTTAGTAAAACGAAGCTATTCTGAGCCGCATTGGGAGAAAAAACCAGGCGCTGTTATCGCGTTCGAGCAACAAACCTTGTACGGCTTATTGGTGGTTAATAAACGCCGCTGTGTGTATAGCAATATAGACCCTAAAGTTAGTCGTGAGCTGTTTGTACGCACCGCCCTTGTAGAGCAAGAGCTTGGCTTAAATGAGCAATTTTTAGCGTACAACCGCGAGCTAATAGAGGATATTCAGGTACTTGAGCATAAATCGCGACGTCGCGATATTTTGGTTGATGAGCAAACGTTATTTGAATTTTACGATAAAAAAATACCTAAAGAAATCAACAACCGTGCAGCCTTTATTAAGTGGTATAAAACTCAAAAGCAAAAAGACAAACGCTACCTATACATGACCCGTGAAGAGCTTATGCAGCACGGTGCAAGTAATATTACTGAGTTTGATTACCCTGATACATGGCAGCAAGATAATATTATTTTGCCGCTGAGCTATCATTTTGATCCAGGACAAGCTGTTGATGGGGTGGCTGTACAAATACCGGTAGCACTTTTAAACCAAGTGCAAGAAACCGGGTTTGATTGGCACATACCTGCCTTTAGGCATGAGCTAATAAGTGGTTTAATTAAATCGTTACCTAAGTCGTTACGTCGAAACTTTGTACCTGCGCCCAATTACGCTGATGCTGTACTGGCTGCCATTGAGCCTATGCAAGGCAGCTTACTTGATGCACTTACTACACGCTTACTAAGAATGACAGGCGTAAAAGTAGATATAGAAGCGTGGGATTTAAACGCACTGGCGCCTCATTTAAGATTGCAGTTTGAGGTTCGTGATGAGCACGATAAATTGCTTGCACGCGGGCTAGATTTAGCAAAACTAAAAGCACAGCTGCAAGGCAAAGTAACCGATACGCTATCAAAGGTAGCCGATAAAGGCATTGAAAAAGCTGATTTAACACAATGGGACTTTGGCGCTTTGCCTGCCTCGTACGTTAAAAAGCAAGGCCAATACGAAATAAAAGCTTACCCAGCGCTGGTAGATAAAAAATCCACAGCGGCAATTGAGCTCTTTGATAGCGAAGAAAAAGCCCAGCAAGCGCATCAGCAAGGTTTACGGCGTTTAGTTTTATTAAATGTGCCGTCGCCAATAAAGTACCTTCAGCAAAACTTGCCTAATAAAGCCAAACTGGGCTTGTACTTTAATCCGTTTGGGAAAATTGCGGATTTAATTGACGATTGTATTGCCGCCGGCGTAGACAGCTTATTAATAAAGCATGGCGATATACGCGATGAAAACGCTTTTGATAAAGTTAAAGAGCAAATTAGGGGCGAACTAGGCGATGCTGTAGTAGAAATTGCCACCCAGGTTGAACAAGTTTTAAGCATTGCTCATGCGTTACATAAAAAAATGAAAGGGCGTGTCGATTTAACTATGATAACTGCCCATGGCGATATAAAATCGCAGCTTGAGTCACTTATCTTTAAAGGGTTTGTGAGCGCTCACGGTGCGAATAAAATGCCCGACCTAATTCGTTATTTAAAAGCGATTCAAAAACGTTTAGAAAAACTACCTGTTGATCCTAACCGCGATAGACTGTGTGTTTTAGAACTTGAAAAAGTAGCGCAAGAGTACAAAAAGCTCGTAAATAAAATTCCAAAAGGCTTACCTATTCCGCAACAGGTAAACGCTATTTTTTGGATGCAGCAGGAGCTTAGGGTGTCACTGTTTGCGCAAACCTTAGGTACCCCATATCCTATTTCTGCAAAACGCGTTATGAATGCGATAAAAGAGATAGAATAAAACTTGCATTTTCTATTAAGCTTAGTACCTTAATAGAAGGATTTATTTTTGGTTGAGAAGGAAGCGACATACCTATGTCCTCATCGGTTGAACATAAGATTAAGCGATTGTTAGTTGTAGATGACGAGTATTTTAATTATGAAATGCTTAAATCTGCCCTGACTTCAAAATTTGATGTTAGTTATGCTGACTCGGGGAAAAGCTGTTTGGCGTCTGCCATTGCTAACCCGCCGGATATTATTTTGCTTGATGTATGTATGCCTGGCCTCGATGGGTATGATACATGTCGGATGCTTAAGCACACACCTGAGACTAAAAATATACCTGTTGTTATGGTTTCGGGCTTAGAGTCGCCCTCGGAAAAGCAAGCTGGCTTTGATGCAGGGTGTGATGCCTATGTAGTAAAACCGTTTTCGATGGGTACTTTATTTGAGCAAATAAACACGGTTGTTTAAAGGTGATGCATGTTTACTGAAGATAAGCGCAATTTTAGACGTATGCAGGTTAATACCCCTGCGCAATTAACAACAATAGAGCCTGTTGCTGGGCTTAATTATACCGCAGAATGTGTTGATTTAAGTGCCACTGGGTTATCACTTCATTTAGATGACTTGCTTGAGCTCGATACTTTGCTACAGGTTAATATAGAGTCGACTCACCCAAGTATTGCCTCTTTAAATGCAACGGCTAAAGTTATACGTGCTAGCAAAGAAGACGATGGCACCATTACCGCAGGATTAGAAATAGTTCAGTTTAACTAAATTGAATAAACACCTAGCGGCTGGCTTTTGCTATCGCGGGTGTTAAACAACGTTCGATTTTATTACCTACGTCCTTGTAGGTAATAACAATAATTTTTAGTAAACCTTACAAATCAAGCCTTTTAAGTAAAAGCCTTCAGGGTAACTGCCAGCAATAGGGTGATCGGCCGCTTGATTTAAACGCTCCATAATCAATAGCTCTTTACCTGCATCTAGCGCAGCGTCTGCTACCACTTTTTGAAACAAGTTTTGCTCCATTAATCCAGAGCACGAGAAGGTAAGTAATGTACCGCCTGGTTTTAATATTTGCATAGCAATCATGTTTATATCTTTATAACCACGACATGCACCGGTTAACTGCGCTTTGTTGTCTGCAAATTTTGGTGGGTCCATCACAATAGTGTCAAACTGTTTGCCTTCCTCACGGTACTGGCGTAATAGCTTAAACACATCTTGTTTTACAAAATCGACTTTATTTAAATCTAAGTTATTGTGCTCTACGTTGCGCTTAGCGGTATCCAGTGCTGGTTGTGATACATCAACATTAGTGACGTGTTTACAGCCACCACGTAGTGCGTAAAGTGAGAAAGTACCTGTGTAGCTAAAGCAATTTAATACGGTTTTATCTTTTGAAAAGCGCTCAAGTGCTGCGCGGCTATCACGTTGATCCAGGTAAAAGCCTGTTTTATGACCTTCTAAAATGTCTACTTCAAGCTTTAAGCCATTTTCTTCAATAACCACAGGCTCTGATGGTTCGTTGCCCCACAGTACACCTTTAATAGGTTCTAAGCCTTCTTTGGTGCGCACGTCTACATCTGAGCGCTCATAAATATTCGCACCAGGAAAAATAGCCATTAACGCGCCTACAATTTCACCTTTATGGCGCTCAGCGCCGGCACTTAGTAATTGGCAAACTAAGGTGTTATCAAACTTATCAATGGTTACACCTGGCAAGTAGTCAGACTCAGCAGCACACAACCTAAAGCCAGTTAAACCGCCTTCGGCTATTGCATGCTCGCGGGCATGTAAAGCACGGCGTAAGCGACGCTCAAAAAAGTGTTGGTCTATTACTTCTTTTTCATCAAAGCTCCACACACGCGCTCTTATTTGTGAGTGAGGGCTATAAGCAGCGGTGGCTAAAAATTTACCTTCGCTGTCGTGAATGGTGACCGTGTCACCTAGACCTGGTTTACCTTTAATTTTTTTGATGGCTTTTGAAAATAACCAAGGGTGTTTTCTTTTTAATGATTTTTCGCGACCAGCTTGTAGGTAAACGGCAGATGACATAAGGCTTCTCAGTTGTAATAAATAAGCGCTGTATTTTAGTCAAGCATAGGGCAACATACAATGAATGTTTTGCAAGGGAGGTGTAAAGCACGTTAAAGTACGGATAATTCTCATATAAATTAGTTTTTTGGAACATCACTGTGGCCAACACTGCTTTAAGCCCTGAGTTACAACAGCTTGATTCTCAATGTCGCTCATTTATTACTTCGTTAATACATGCCGATGTGGCACACGACATAACACATATTGAACGCGTAGTGCGTGTTGCCATTCAATTATGTCACGCCGAGCAAGCCAATATGAATATTGTTTTGCCGGCGGCGTGGATGCACGATTGTGTTGCGGTGGCAAAAAACCATCCGGATAGAGCAAAAGCATCTACCATGGCGGCAGATAAAGCCATTGCGTTTTTAAAATCAATTAACTACGACGCATGTTTGTTTGATGATATTCATCATGCTATCGCTGCCCATAGCTTTAGCGCCAATATAGCGGTTAAAACTGTAGAAGCGCAAATCGTGCAAGATGCCGATAGAATGGACGCACTCGGTGCAATAGGCGTTAGCCGTTGTATGAAAGTAGGGGGCTCTATTAGCCGCTTACTGTATAACCCTGATGACCCATTTTGTGTTAACCGCGAAGCAGATGATAAAACCTATACCCTTGATCACTTTTTTATTAAATTGCTCCATATTGCTAAGAGCATGAATACACCCTCAGCTAAAGCTGAAGCAGAGCGACGCACAGAGTATATGTATGCGTTTTTAGAGCAGCTAAAATCAGAAATTGGTCAATAATATGAGTGCTCCTTTATTATCGGGCATTGATCATTGCCACCTTAATGTTGAAAACATCCCAGAAGCGCTAAAGTGGTACAAGCAGGTACTAGGCTTTAGCGTCGTTGAAGAGCTTGTCTTTTGGGATGAAAATGGCAAAGGGCCACTCACACTTGAAGATAGCGCAAAAACAACGCGTTTAGCGTTATTTGAAGGACAAGGGCGAAGCAAAGGTATTGCGTTTGCAGCCACCGGTGCACAGTTTATTGGTTGGGTTGATTATTTAAATGGCTTAAACATAAAAACTGTACTGGCCGATCACAGTGTAACGTTTTCGCTTTATTTTAAAGATAACAGTGGGAATAGCCACGAAATAACCTCTCATGACTACCCGCACATAAAAGCGGTATATGGTGATGTAAAACAAGGCTCACGCACGCGCAATACTTAGTGTTGCTCTTGATATGCGTTTTTAATTGCGATTATAGTATCGAGCTTATTTACAAATAAATTGATGAGGTGTGGGTCAAAGTGTTTACCCGCTTGTGCTTGCATATGCTCAAGCGCCTCTTCTACACCCCAAGCCTCTTTATACGGGCGTTTTGAGGTAAGGGCATCAAATACATCTGCAATAGCCACAATACGTCCTTCAACCGATATATGTTCGCCTTTTAAACCATTAGGGTAGCCACTGCCATCCCACTTTTCGTGGTGCTCTAGAGCCAGTTTATGGGCAAGTTGTAATAGCGGTGATGAGGAATTTGCTAAAATTTGCGCGCCAATAGCCGCATGCTGTTTCATGTGGTCAAATTCGTCAGGGGTTAATCGCCCAGGTTTTAATAAAATAGCATCCGGAATACCTATTTTACCTACATCGTGCATGGGGGCTGCTTGGCGAAGTAGCTCTGCTTGTTGCTCACCCATGCCAAATTCTAATGCTAATAATTTACTGTATTGGCTCATCCTAGCAATGTGCTCGCCAGTGTCTGTGTCTTTGTACTCTGCAGCGCGGCCTAACCGATGTACTAAATCAACATGGGCTTGCTTTAATTGCTCGGCTTGTACAAGCGATAAATGCGTTTTAACACGTGCGCGCACAATCGCAGGGCTAATAGGTTTAGTAATGTAATCAACAGCACCGAGTTCAAAGCCTTTAAACTCATCGCTTTCATCACCCAAAGCCGTTACAAAAATAATTGGGATATGCGAAAGCGCGGGTGTGCTTTTAAGTATTTCGCACACCTCAAAGCCATTCATATCGGGCATCATGATATCGAGTAATATAAGTTTAGGCTGTTCTTTTTCCAGTAGCGCAAGTGCTGCAGCGCCTGATTTAGCAAAAGACATACGGTATTGATTACCTAATACTTCTCGCATGACTTTTAAGTTAGCAGGTTCATCGTCAACGATTAATATACGTGGTTTGTCGTTGCTAAAATCCATTCAATATTCTCATTCTTGGGTAAACTCTTTAATTAGACCGTCTAGCACGTGTTGCGCCTGATCAAAGTCAAATTCATCAAATGCGTTTACAACCTCAGTTACTTGAGTTTGTAGGTGTGCAGGGGCGTTATTTTCAAGCTGCGCAAGCAAATCATCGTTGAGCTCGGCGCTTTGCGCTTCATGGTGTAGCGTTTCACACAGTGACTTTAATTCAGCCGCACTTAGCGTGCTTTTTTGCTCATTATTTTCACTCTCAGCAGGCGTTATTTGTGCGCACTCATCGCCTGATATTAATTGCGTTATTGTCTCTAACTCGCCTTTTATTTGTGTTACTAACGCTGTAGATTGCTCAGAAGTTTGCTCGCGCTCTAACTTGGCTAATAAAGTCATTAATGTTGTTAGGCCTAAATTACCGGCGACCCCTTTAAGGGTATGTATCAGGCTATTGGCGTCTTTAATCTCAGATAACTTACTGTTAAATAAAATATCAAATCGTTTATTGCTGTCATTTATAAATTTGGCAATTTCGGTTAACTGTTTGCATTTATTACCCCAAAGCATCACACCTTTTTCAAAGTCGATGTGTTTAGCCTCAGGGTCTGATTGGCTAATAACCATATCTTTAGCAATACCTAAGCCAAGCACCTGGGCTATTTCTTGGTTAAGCTGATTCATATCTATCGGCTTATTAGCAAAGCCGTTCATGCCGGCACGTTTAGCTGTGAGTTTATCTTGTTGTAGGACGCTTGCCGTTAACGCAATAATGGGGGTAAATTTAAGCTGCCTTTGCTTTTCTATGGCTCTAATTTTTGTGGTTGCTTCTATGCCATCACACTCAGGCATATGAATATCCATTAAGATGACATCAAAATCTTGCTTCTCGAATATTGCAATAGCCTCTAAACCGTTGCTTGCTTTGCTTACCAAATGTTGATCTTTAGAAAGTAATAACGAAAGCAGCTCGGTGTTTTGCTCAATATCATCCACCACAAGTACCCTTAGCGATGGTAATTGAGTGTGCAGGCCATCGAAATGGTCTATTTTTTCTGCATCGCCTTGTATAAGCGGTAAAGAGAAGTAAAAGCAGGTGCCTTTGTTTTCTTCACTGACTAGATTTATGGTGCCGCCCATCAGCTCTACTAATTGTTTACTAATGGTTGTTCCAAGGCCTGTACCGCCAAAGCGACGAGTAGTGGTGCCATCGGCCTGAACAAACGGCTGAAATATAGCTTTAACGCGGTCTTTGGCAATACCTATACCGGTATCTTGGACTTCAAAAAAGAGCTGATCGGTTTGCGTAGTACTTACAGTGAGCTCAACCGAACCTTGCTCGGTAAATTTAATGGCGTTACCGATGAGGTTAGTTAAAATTTGCCTTAACCTATCTGGGTCGCCATAGTAAGTTGTGGCAACAGAGTCTTTAATATTCAACTTTAAACGCAAGTCTTTCTTTTTTGCTTCAAGCCAAAATGTCGAAATAATGCTATCGAGTACTTGTTTTAAGCTAAAGTGAACGGGTTCAATAGTTAGCTTTCCGCGCTCAAGCTTTGCGGTATCAAGCACTTCGTTAAGTAACCTTAATAATGAACGCGCCGCATTATTAACTGTAACCAAGTGTTTTTGCTGTTCTTGGTTTAACGGAGTGTCCATCAGTAGGTCGCTAAAACCAATAATAGAATTCATCGGCGTGCGGATCTCATGGCTCATATTAGCCATAAAAGATTGCTTAGCGTGCGCTGCTTCTTCAGCTTGCAATTTTGCCTGTTCAAGTTTGTCTTCATATTCTTTTTGCTCGGTAATATCCACCAATACCCCATCTATCCACTGCGGGTTATTATCTTTATCAAGGGTAATACTGCCTTTGTCTAATACCCAGGCAACTTTGCCGTTACGGTGGCGAATACGATACTCTACCGAGTACTTTAAACTTGAAGTCATGGCTTGAGCTACGGCTTCGTTTACCGTTGGCTGATCTGTTTTCAAAATAAGGTCGTTAAGTTCAATGCAGCTTTCTGTGAACTCTTCTGGCGTGTAGCCTGTTAGTTCAGCCACTGTTGGGCTGATAAATAACATGCTCCAGTTTTCGTCGTACTTACAGCGAAAAGCAGCGCCAGGCATATTATCCATTAAAGAGCGGTACTTTTGCTCTTTTTCAATAAGACTTTGCTGCATAGCGCGTTGTTCGGTTAAATCGGTGATAAAGCCAACATATAACGGCATATGGCCTGGCTGATTAACTTCCCCTATACCTAAGCGAATAGGAAAAAGGTGGCCATCTTTGTGTTTGGCAGACACATCCCTATTTATACCAATTACTTTTCCTAGATCTACATTTTTGGCGTGAGACAAATAGCCATCATGGTGGCGAGCGATTTCATCGGCCATCAGCATTTTTACATTATGACCTTGGACTTCGTTTTCTCGCCAACCAAAAATCTTGCTGGCAGCTTCGTTAAAACTCAAAATAATGCCGGTGTGATCTATAGTCACAATGCCATCAATAGCAGTGCCTAAAATAGCATTTAGTCGAGATTCATCCGCCGATTTTTCCTCAAGCAGTAAGCGGTATCTAACCATGCCATTTATAACTGCAATGACACAGGTTATAGCAACGGTCGCGGTAGCTACGGCAATAGCCACAAAAGCAAGCTCAGTGGTTGACTCTTGATAATCGGGTAAAAGCGGAGAGGTTGCAACAAAGCGGGTAGCGGCCATACCCATATAGTGCATACCTGCCACCGCTGAGCCTAAAATAACAGCGGTAATAGCGCGCGCTTGCAGTTGTGATAAATTAGGTAGCAATCGCGTTAAATGATAACGCGTAAAAAGTGCTATAAACGATAAACCAACAGCGACCACAATTGATAAAGCAAATATGATTGCATCGTAACGTAGTAACGGGGCCAGCTCCATTGCTGCCATGCCGCTGTAGTGCATTGTACCAATGCCTGAGCCTAGTAAAATAGAGCAAATAATAAGGTTTTTATATGACCCTTGCGATTTTACTAAAATCGAAAAAGCATACTGACATGAAATAAACGCCGGTAAAAAAGACAACAGGGTAATGAGTGGATCATAGCTAATGTTTGTGCATAACGAAAAGGCCAGCATACCTATAAAATGCATGCTCCAAATACCGGCCGATAAAACCGTGGCACCGGTTACATTAGCTAAGCGTTTATAGTTTTCGAATTGCGTTTGCTTTGCTACATCAACTAACCAGAGCGTAAAAAAGGCAGCAAAAATAGCGGTAATGACCGATAAACTAACCAGTATAGGGTTATATGCACCGTTAATTATGAGGCTCGGATCGTGGTCGGTTATAAAAAATGCAGACAGCATAGTGGCTCAAATTAGTATCTTTATTGAACTAGTTTAATAGATTTAATATATAAATAAACTGTTAATCTAATAATTTATATTATAAATCAGTGAGGTTACTTTTTAGCATTAAAATATTAACATGCGTAGCGTGCTTTATTAATAAGACGTGATTTTGCGTAAATAAAAATAATAATAAACACTGAGCCCATTTATTTATCGCTAAATAACTGCATTGATTAAATAAGGCTTTATAATACGCTTTTATTTATATTTAGAGCATACACCTTGTTTGAGTATCAGCTAAAACGCAGTGCAAGGCGAAAAACAGTGGCAATAAAAGTTAGCCAAAAATCAGTCACTGTTTATGCGCCTACACATGTGCCAAAACTACAAATAGAACAATGGCTGTTTAGTAAAAAAGAGTGGGTAACTGCGCAATTACAGAAACAACTTAATGCCATTGATACTCAACAACACCCGTTTAAAAACCAGCAAATAATGGTTTTTGCTAAGCCATATACCATTACTTTTGCAAAAGGGACACGCTCGCATGTTCAGCAATCCGATAGCGTATTTACTATTTACACTTCTAATCGAGTAAAAAAACAGCCTGAAAAACGCAAGCAGTTACTTTGCCTTGCCCTTGAAGAAACGCTAACAAACTACATTGAAATGCGTTTAGCTTATTATTGCCAACAGATGTCAGAAGCATTACCGACTAAATTGACGATTGGAAGTTATAAACGTAAGTGGGGGAGTTGTAATTCTCGGCGAGAGCTAACCTTTAGCCTTAACCTTGTTGGGGCGCCTCATCATATAATTGATTATGTTATTGTGCACGAATTGGCTCATTTAAAGTATTTGAACCACAGCAGCGCTTTTTGGAAGCGCGTAGCTAACTTTTATCCCGATTATAAATCTGCATCAGCATGGCTTAAAAACCACGGGGCAACATTACAGTGGGTATTTGATAATTAGTCTAAAAATGAAGTTTTAAATAGTGATGAAAAAGATGTAGAAAAGGGTACTGAAGATAAGAAGTGGTGGAGGGAGCTGGATTCGAACCAGCGAAGGCTGAGCCGTCAGATTTACAGTCTGATCCCTTTGGCCGCTCG
>NZ_JALNTN010000025.1:0-35973 GCF_023161905.1 Pseudoalteromonas sp. 2CM41L | reverse complement strand
CAGTAGTGAAACGAAACAGCGCCGATGATAGTGTAGCATTTGCTATGTGAAAGTAGGACATTGCCAGGCTCCAAATACGAGAAACCCGTTACAGCGATGTAACGGGTTTTTTGCTATCTGGGATTTAATAAATAGCCGAACTCAGTAGAAAAACGAAATAGCTCGAAGGCGAGCCCTACGAAAGGCCGCCCCGACGCAATGATAATGTCGCATTTGCTATGTGACTCTCTACCGCTGTGGGCACCACGACATCGCCAAGCTCCAAATACAAGAAAGCCCGACTCGAAAGAGCCGGGCTTTTTTACGTCTGCAGAAAGGTGAAATGCGGACAATTAATGCACACTCATCTACTTCTAGAATGTAGGTCGGGCGAGCGTAGCGATACCCGACGCAAAAAAACATCGATTATAGTTATTGTGTTCTTATCTCACGAGCTGGATTACCAGCAACAACAGTATCCGCCTCTACATTTTTAGTAACTACAGATCCCGCACCAATAACACTGTTATCCCCAATGCATACGCCCGCTAAAATAATTGCACCTGCGCCAATCCATACGTTGCTGCCTATTGTAATAGGAGCAGCAAAGTTTTCTTTATTCAGTCGCTGTGTAGGGTTAACAGCATGGGATACAGTCAATAGCTGAACATTGGGGCCAATTAAGCAGTCATCACCAATGCTGATAGCTCCTTCACTAATTGGGGCATCTAATACCGTACAGTTAATGTTTATGAAGCTACGATCACCAATAGCTATTTGATTACCATAATCGCAATGAAAACCTGATTCTATAATTACGCCTTCACCGCATTGAGCGAATAGCTCTTTAATGCGTTTTAAATTACCTTTACTCGGGCTTTTATTGAAGAGTCGGCATATTTCGCCTGTTTGTTTACGTAGGGCTAAAAGCTCTTTGTTTAAGCTATTAAATGGCTGCATTAAGGTTTCTTTGTTTAGTTAAGAGATGCTGTGACTATTTTACCTTTATTATTACTCGTTGAAAGCTGCTTTATTTTTGCTCGTTCACTTGCCATTTAATTAGTTTCGTTTAGAATTGCACATCTTTCGAAACGAAACTTAATCTGCGAGCTTTATGACCAAACGAAACACACAGCAACGCCGTCATTTAATACTTACTCAGGTAAATGAGCTAGGTGAAGTGGCTGTTGAAAAGCTTGCGGAGCAGTTTCAAACATCTGAAGTAACCATTCGTAAAGATTTAACCGCGCTTGAAAAAAGTGGCTTATTACTGCGCCGTTACGGCGGTGCTATTGCACTGCCAAAAGAAATCGTTACCGACGAAATAGACTCTAAGCGAAAAGTAGCAATAGCTAAGGCTGCTGCTGCACTTATAAAAGATCATAACCGCATTATTATTGATAGCGGGCGCACTACGGCCGCTATGATCCCAGAGCTTGCAAATAAGCACGGGTTAGTTGTAATGACTAACGCGATTAAAGTGGCGAGCCGTTTACTATCACTTGAAAACGAGCCAACACTTTTAATGACTGGCGGTACTTGGGATCCGCATTCTGAGTCGTTTCAGGGGCAAGTTGCCGAAAACGTATTATGCTCTTATGACTTTGATCAGCTATTTATTGGTGCTGACGGCATAGATGTAAAACGCGGCACGACTACCTTTAATGAGTTAGTCGGCTTAAGCCAAGTTATGGCAAAAGCCGCCCGTGAAGTAATCGTTATGGTTGAATCAGATAAGATTGGCCGAAAAATACCAAATTTAGAATTACCGTGGAAAATAGTAACCACCTTAATAACCGATACTGGCTTAGCAGCTGATAAACGCAAAGCGATTGAGGCCTGTGGTGTAAAACTAATTTGTGCAGAGATTATTGATTAGTAACTACAAAGCGAGTTACTAGAATTAAAAAATTAATGGAGACACTATGTGTGGAATAGTTGGGGCAGTTGCAGAACGTCCAGTAAATAAAATTTTAGTTGAAGGCCTTAAACGTCTTGAATACCGTGGCTACGACTCTGCCGGTGTAGCACTATTAGAAGGCTCTACGCTAAATACTGTAAAAGCAGTCGGTAAAGTTGTGAACGTAGAAGCCGCACTTGAGAAAGCAGGCGTTAGCGGTCATACAGGTATTGCACACACACGTTGGGCAACACACGGTAGTGTTACAGAAGAAAACGCTCATCCGCATGTATCAAACAACCAGCTAGCACTTGTGCATAACGGTATTATTGAAAACCATGCAAGCTTACGCGCATCACTTAAAGAAGAAGGCTACGAGTTCTTATCTGAAACCGATACCGAAGTAATGGTGCACTTAATTCATAAGCTTCGTAAGCAACACACTACGTTACTTGCATCTGTTCAAGCAGCTGTTAAGCAATTTGAAGGTGCATTTGGTACCGTTGTATTTGATAAAGCAAACGACAACGAAATCATCGTAGCGCGCTCAGGTAGCCCACTTGTTATAGGTTTAGGCCTTGGGGAAAACTTTATTGCCTCTGATCAGTTAGCACTATTACCCGTTACTCGTAGCTTTATCTTTTTAGAAGAAGGCGACGTAGCCCGCATTACGCGTGATACAGTAGAAATTTTTGATGAAAATGGCGATGCTGTAGAGCGTGAAGTTGTTGAATCAAACATCACGCAAGATGCTTCAGGCAAAGGCGATTACCGCCACTACATGCTAAAAGAAATCTACGAGCAACCACTTGCGGTACGCAATACCCTTGAAGGACGTTTAAACGACGACCGTGTAGCAATTGATGCCTTTGGCGACAGCGCTCAGCAAATATTTAAAGATGTAAAACACGTACAAATTATTGCCTGTGGTACGTCATACCATTCAGGTATGGTTGCACGTTACTGGCTTGAGCAGTTTGCGGGTGTTAGCTGTAATGTAGAAATAGCTTCTGAATTTAGATACCGTCAGTCGTTTGTACACGAAAACAGCCTACTTGTGACTATTTCTCAATCGGGTGAAACAGCCGATACGCTAGCTGCGTTACGCCTAGCTAAAGAGCAAGGTTACATGGCCTCAATGACCATTTGTAACGTACCTGGTTCATCGCTTGTTCGCGAATCAGACCTAGCCTTTATGACTAAAGCCGGCGCTGAAATTGGTGTAGCTTCTACTAAAGCATTTACAACGCAATTAGTTGGTTTGTTAATGCTTACTGCGTCTATAGCTCAAGAAAAAGGCCTTGATCAAAGTACCATTGTAGATGCTATAAAAGTACTTCCTACTAAGCTTGAAGAAACATTGCTACTCGCTGATGGCATTGCAGACCTTGCAGAAGAATTTGCCGACAAGCATCACTCACTGTTTTTAGGTCGTGGCTCGCAATACCCAATTGCAATGGAAGGTGCACTTAAACTTAAAGAGATTTCGTACATTCACGCAGAAGCCTACGCAGCGGGCGAGCTAAAGCATGGCCCACTTGCACTTATTGATGCCGACATGCCAATTATTGTTGTAGCACCAAACAATGAGCTATTAGAAAAGCTTAAATCAAACGTAGAAGAAGTACGCGCACGTGGCGGCATTATTTACGTATTCGCAGATAAAGATTCACACTTTGAGTCAGACGACACAATGCGTGTAATCAACGTAAACCACACTGACGACATTATTGCGCCAATTGTTTACACACTGCCATTACAGTTACTGTCGTACTACGTAGCGGTAATTAAAGGTACCGACGTTGACCAACCACGTAACTTAGCTAAATCGGTTACTGTTGAGTAAAATCAAAAGGTTGGTAATTACCTGTTAAAGATAAAAAGGCGCTTAATGCGCCTTTTTTTGTACCACAAAGCCTGTTAGATTAAATAACACACTATTTTCTAAAGGATTAGTAATGCGTTTATTAACCGCTGTTTTTATATGTAGTTTATTTATATTTTATTCTAGTAGCACACTTGCAGAGCCTGATTTAAAACAGCAAACCATTAGTTATACGCAACAAACACATACTATTAAATCAGCCGTTTTAAATGAGCAACGTACCGTTGTTGTCCAGCTTCCAAAGAGTTATCAAGCTAATCCAGACAAAGTTTATCCGGTCATTTATCGCCTTGATGGAGCGGGTAATATACCGCTTATAAGTGCAGTGATGGAGCGATTACAAAATGATAATCGTGCGCCTGAAGTTATTATTGTCGCTATTGAAAATACCAATCGCTTAAGAGATTTATACCCCACAGTTAATAAAGAGCCACAAGGCCCGGTAGGTGAAGGCGGTGGTGCAGCAAAGTTTTTAGCATTTATTGAGCAAGAGCTTATGCCCTTGATTAATAAAAGTTACCGTTCGCACAACTTTAATGTAATTGCTGGGGGCTCAGCGGCAGGCGTGTTTGCACTTTATACAATGCAAGCTAACCAAGATCTTTTCCAAGCGCATATTGCGTATAGCCCAGCCGTTTGGTGGAACTATGGTGCACCGGTAAAAGCGACTAAGTCGTTTATCAATAAATCAAAAGATCTGAATAACTATGTTTATATAAATATTGGCGAAGAAGCTGGCTTAATGCGTGAGCGATACAATGAACTTCAGCAAGATTTGCAATCTAATAGCTTGCCAAATTTACGCTTCTTTAGTGACGCGTTTGATGGTGTCTCGCATAACCTGACTTCGGTTGCTGGTTCATTTAATGCGTATCACAACTTATTTTTGCCTAAACAAATGCCCATAAGTGATTTAACTGACGATGTAACCTCTATTGATGCTTATTACAAAACATTATCTCAGCAATGGGGCGAGCAGATTGCGCCACCGGATCGCGCTGTTAGAACACTCGGTTATAATTTAACGGGCAGCAAGCAATTTACCCGTGCTATTGAAGTGTTTAAGTACAATATAAAAAACCACCCAAAATCAGTCGATGCGCTTTCAGCCTTATCTTATGGCTATGAAATGCAAGGCGATACTCGCCAAGCGCTTGAACAGATGGAGTCTGCTTTAGCCATTACAAATGACTCATATCCTTATATAAATTATTTAAGAGAAACAAAAGCTAGGTTACAAGCAGAACTTAGCAAGAACTAATAATATTGCTAACTTAGTTGTTGGCTTTTTATGAAAGCCTCTTTAAGTTTGGAGTGCTCACGGTGACAGTCAAAATTCCTCGAAGCTTGTAACTCGACGCTCGCAGCCATTACTTAAACCACATTTAAATCACTAATCCCTACTTAATAAGCGCTAAATACGCTAAAATTACAGGCTACTTTTTTAGCAATAAGCCCACAATTTTATGACCTCAGCAACAAGCCCTAGTGCCTTTAACGATCTTGGCCTTATTCCAGAGCTACAAGCTCGTTTAACCGATTTGGAATATAGCCAACCTACGCCAATTCAAGCTAAGGCGATTCCAAGTGTACTGGCTGGTAGCGATTTAATTGCAGGGGCAAATACTGGCTCAGGTAAAACAGCAACGTTTGCTTTGCCAATGCTGCAAACCCTATTTTTAGAGCATGGATCTAAAAAAGCAGCGAGCAAAGGTAATTTTGTCACTGGGCTTATTTTGGTACCTACGCGCGAGCTTGCTACGCAGGTGGCCGATAGCGTTAAATCGTATTCTGCTAACTTTAATGGCGCCATTAAAACAGTGGCGGTATTTGGTGGTGTGTCGGTTAATACACAAATGCAGGCTCTACGCGGCGGCGCCGATATTATCGTGGCAACACCAGGGCGTTTGCTCGATTTAATCTCAAGCAATGCTATTAAGCTCGATAAAGTAACAACCTTAGTGCTTGATGAAGCCGACCGCATGTTAAGCCTTGGCTTTACCGAAGAGCTTGCTGAGTTATTAGCGCTTATGCCTGCTAAAAAACAAACCATGTTGTTTTCAGCGACCTTCCCAGAGCAAGTAACACAATTAACGCAAGAGCTGTTAACCAACCCTGTTGAAATACAAGTTCAAAGCAAAGACGAAAGCACCTTAGTACAGCGCGTATTTACAGTTAATAAAGGCGAAAAAACCACGGTTTTAGCGCATTTAATTAAAGCGCATAAATGGCGCCAAGCACTTATTTTTGTAAACGCTAAAAAAGACTGTGAGCACTTAGCAGCTAAGCTTGAAAAGCGTGGTATTAACGCACAGGTATTTCATGGTGACAAAGGCCAAAGTGAGCGTACTCGCGTAATTGAAAAGTTTAAAGCCGGTGAAATAGAAGTACTTATAGCCACCGATATAGCAGCCCGTGGTTTAGATATTGCCAAACTGCCTGTCGTTATTAACTTTAACTTACCGCGCAGCCCCGCTGATTATATGCACCGTATTGGCCGAAGCGGCCGTGCCGGTGAAGTTGGCCTAGCGTTATCGTTAATTGATTACGAAGACTTTCATCACTTTAAAATAATCGAGAAAAAAAACAAACTTCGTTTAGAGCGTGAGGAAGTAACGGGTTTTGCGGTAAACCAAGCAAACCTTGATGCAGCACAAGCACTTAAAAACGATAAACCAATGGCAAAGCCTGAAGGCACTGGCAAGAAAAAGAAGAAAAAAGCCGATGTTGAAGATGTGTGGAGCGGCTGGCGCCGGAATTAGAACTATTTTTATGAAGATAGAAAACGGAAAAGACGCGATGGCGTGTGTCTTTTCGTTAAGCTTATAAAAACTTGGATAACGATTAACTATATGATTCATAGAGATCGTTTTACTTCTATATCAGATATTAACAATTACCTTTTTTACTCTTTTTGTACTCGATAAAAAAGCGACTTAATTAAGTCGCTTTTTTTGATTGCGCTCTCATTAAGCAAAAATTCTTTCTTGAACGATATGAGGAATGTATTGGTTTTTTTCGGTCTGCCCTCCAAACCCCAAACGTTCATAAACACTCCCACCAATACCTGGTAAAACTTCACCTTTGTTATTTATGCTTTCATCGATAGCTAAAGAAAAATAGTTGAAGAGTGCACTTATTTGAGCTGGGAACTCTTTCTCAAGCTTGAGTGTTGAGTCTTTATGCATAACAGGCGCTAAGACAAAAATATTTTTTGGTTTCATGTTCTCTATAAGAGCTGTTATGTTGGTTTTGACAACACAAGAACCAGACATAATAGACTTAACAACGATTAACGAATCAGAAGTTTCATAACCTTTGTCTTGAAACTTGTTGAATATTGGTGCAACACTAGCGCCATTTACTTTAATTCTGTCATTCCAAAAGCATACTAAATAAACAGAATGAACATTCTCTTTAATGCTCTCAATTATTCCTTTAGATAAAAAATCGGCATCTTCAACAGTGGAAGCAACGCAGTAGCTCTTACTTGAGTCAAGCTTTTTAGAAAGTTCTTTGCCCATGAATTTGCCAATTTCAAACATGGTTTTTCTGTAAACGTGGCTTTCAACCGATCTGTCAGTTAGGGTCGCCAAAAGAGCTTTCACGTCATTAGTAACACTTTTATCGAATTTTCTTCCATTACTATATGTATTCATATCAGGCTCCAGACCCCATAAGGAAACCCAACAAACTCATTATATCGCTAGGGTTTCTTTCGATGATGGCTTCACTTAATTTTTCGAACTCAGGCGTACCAATTTTAGACCTGACAATTCCTGAAAAGTCGTTTATCTCGTAATTTAAAAAACCATTATGTATTGTGTACGATAATCCATCAATATTGTCAAGTATCTGACTTAACTTATCGGAAATTGAATAATTACTGTTAGAGTCTTTAAAAAAGTCTGGGTTTGCAGCTTTTTTTGCTAAGTCTATAAACTCAGATACCTTTTTCTTCTCTTTATTGTGGGTAGTCCAAGTGCCAACTAGGTTCTGTAAAACTATCTCCAGCTTATCAGTTTCAGTAGGGTAAGCACAAAATTTTGAAACTACATCTTTAAAGTTTTGATTATTTAATAGCATCTTGTTTGCAGTTTCAGAATTTTTAAAAAGAACACATTCTGTATGATGCTTAATACTTTCAGGGATGTCTTTATTCCTGAGCTTATAAACATTTTCCTGTGCGAGCACTAGAGTAGTTTTTGAGCTGTCCACATTAAAGTGATTAAGGTCAACTTTGTATTGGTCCCTAAAATAAGGTGCAATACCTTTCGCTTTAAACCAATAAACTTTCTTGGAGTCTTTCAATTGATAGCTTTGTTTTGAATTTTTCGTAAAATTCATGATGGTTAAGTCATCAACAAAAGCTTTTTCCTGAGAACTAATTTCAATATCGTCCTCAGGAGATTCAATATATGATTCTGCTAATTTATACGCAGCAAAAAAAGTCTCGTGCCTATTCCCTTTAGCGTTGTTGTCTCCACCCTTTGACTGATTATTTAGATTGACCAACCGGTCAGCCCCTAAATTATCTCGAACAAAGTCCTCTAATGATGGTAAATACCCAACACACGTCATTCCATAACCCTGTAAAAATTTTTCGCGATTTTATCAAAAAGAGAAAATTTTTGAAAGCCCCTATTTAGAAGGCTATATATTTGATTCACTAAAATTTACCATTCCATCAATTGCTTTTTGTTTAGAAGAAGTCAAATTAATCAGCATTAAAATGATCGAGGAGCTGTTGTTAAACTGCTTCACTTTGGAATTAACTAAGATTTATTGTCATTAGTTTTAGATAGATTAAAAAGCCTTTAAAGGAGCAAGCTTATTCAGGTACTCGATCCAATACATGGCTGAGGCACTAATTGAAACTTTAAAGCTGTCAGAGGATGCTTCTTGTATATATAAGTTGATGAATAGCTCTTTTAAGAAAAAAACCGCATTTTGCGGTTTTTTTACTTTTTAACAAAGAATTAAAAGTTAAAATCAGTAGGTGCTGGTGGCACTACTAAAGGTTGCTTAGGGTTTGCTTTAAGCTCCTTTAATAACTCTTGTACAGCACGTTCTATTGATGGATCTTGGCCTTTATAAATAAGCTCTGGGCGATCAACCACTTTAATATCAGGAGCAACGCCTTCGTTTTCTATAATCCAGTTACCTTGGGTATCTAAAATACGGAAAGTAGCCGCAATAACTTGCCCGCCATCTACAAGAGCAGGGTTGCCAGAAATACCAATTAAGCCACCCCACGTACGCGTACCAATTAGCTTACCTAAACCCGCTTGGCGGAAGTAGTAAGGAATTGCATCACCGCCTGAGCTTGAATAGCCGTTTATTAGCATTGCTTTAGGACCATCGTGTGCAAACTGTGGCGTTTTAGTCGGCTCAGTGCCTCGGCGTTTCCAATAGTTAAGTGGTTTACGTGCAAGCCAGGTGATCATGTGCTCAGGAATATAGCCACCGCCATTGTAACGGTCATCAATAATCATGGCGTCTTTGGTTGTTTGCGGCATGTAATTTTTAAACATGGCGCGGTTACCTTCATACGCTGTATTTGGCAGGTGTACGTAGCCAATACGCCCATTTGATAGCTTATTTACGTAGGCTGCACGCGAGTTAACCCAATCTAAATAACGTAGACCTTGCTCACTGGCTACAGGTTTTACTGTTACTTGCCACGCGCCTTTGCTACGCGGTTTACTGTTTAGCACCAGCTCCACTTGCTCGCCTTGGGTGTTTTCAAGGAGTTCGTAAAAGTTAGCCACGTCTTTAACCGAGCGGCCATTCACCGCAATTATGTAATCGCCGTTATGTGCTTTTATGCCTGTAGTGCCTAGCGGAGAGCGGAAATCGTCATGCCAGTTTTCACCTTTAAAGATTTGCTCTATTTTTACATAACCCGATGGATCGCTTGCAAGCTTAGCGCCTAATAAACCGTGGTTTTTACGCTCGGCTTTTGGCATATCGCCCGATTGCACGTAAATATGGCCTGAGTTAATTTCGCCAGCAATTTCGCTAAGTACGTAATCAAGGTCGCTACGGTGGCTAATAGCATCAGCCATAGGTTGGTATTTAGCTAAAATAGCATCCCAATCTTGACCGTGGTGGTTTTCGTCGTAGAACCAGTCACGCAATGTGCGCCAGCCTTCTACGTACATTTGTTGCCACTCAGCTTGCGGGTTAATTTTAAGCGTCATTTTGCTTAAATCGAGCTTGTTGGCGTCTAGGTCTTGCTTTGGTTTAGGCTCTATTAAGCTGTAACCGCCACTTGTGTGTACAAGTAGGTGTTCGCTGTTGCTCGATATAGTGTAATTGCTAGCACCTTTAGCGACTGTTTCTAGCTCACTGTCGTGCTCGGTACCTATAAGTTGTAATGCGCCATTAGCAAGCGTCAGTACGCCGTCTTTTACTGCGGTTAAGCCACGGTAATCGCCCGCTGGTGCGTTAAGTGCGGTAACACGCTGCATAAAGTCGCTGCTTTGCAGTGCGTTTTTAACTTTTTTGTCATCTTCTTTTTCGTCGTCATCGTCTTTTACAATTGTGGTTTCGTCACTTTGTAAGGCAATAAGCGGTTTAACACTGTCGTTTACTGCAGCCGCATAAATACGGGTGGCGCGGTTAAACATGTAGTCAAACTCGTAACTGCTAAACGCAAGGTTAAAGTCGCGCTCAGAGCTAAAGTAAAGGTATTGGCCATCTGGCGAAAAAGTTGGGTTTTGCTCGTTACTCATTTCGTCTGTTAGGCGCGTTACCTTTTCTTTTTTAAGGTTGTAGTGCCACAGTGAGGCATAACGGTTTTCGTTATTTTTAACATACACAATGTCTTGGCTATTAGGCGACCACGTATACTGAGTAATACCGTCTTCGTCGTAAATGCCGGTATCAATTTTGTGTTGCTTGCCCGATTTTGCATCTAACCACCAAAGTGTGTTGTTTTTATCTGCAAACAATAGCTTAGCGCTATCGGGTGACCAAATAGGCGTAAAGCGCCAAATGGTACCATTGCTAGTAAGTTGCTTAATGGCATTGTTTTTACTGCGATCTTTTAAGTAAATTTCGTACTCGCCGCTTTCATCGCTCATGTAAGCAATGTAACGCCCATTTGGCGACCAGCTTGCGTCTATTTCACGGCTCTTATCTGTGTACGATAAGTTACGCGTAGGGCCTTGTTTAACAGGTACACTAAATAGCTCGCCACGGGCTGTAAATACAGCACGTTTGCCATCGTGAGAAATCGACATAGAATCAATAAAGTCGCTCACATTTTTGCTATACGGCATAGCGTATTGGCGCACACCGGCAATGTTAATGCTCAGCTTAGTGCTTTTTTGTGTTTTTGCGTCAAAGCGATATAAGTAACCGCCGTTTTCATACACAACTGCATTAGGGCCTGCTGAGGGCCAAAGTACGTCAAAGTTTTTAAAGTTGGTGAGCTTTTTAGGCTCACTGCCTTTGCGATATTGGTAAAGGTTTAGTGTGTAATCACGGTCAGATACAAAATAAATATTGTCGCCAACCCAGGTAGGTTGCTGGTCGGTTGCGCGGTTAGTAGTAAGTTGCTCTGAAGTGTTATTTTCTAAATCGTAAATCCATACGTCTTGCGCGCGACCGCCACGGGTGCGTTTCCAGGTACGAAACTCACGGTCAATGGGCGTATAAACATACTTGCTACCATCTGGGGAGAGCATACCGCCGCCAGTTTCTGGAATAGCTAAAGGCTGCTCAAGGCCACCGTCGGCAGGGACCATATAAGGGCGACCCATACGTTTGCCCCATGGTGTGCGGTTTGCTCTAAACACCACATTTTTACCATCGGCGGTCCAATCTAAAACGCGGTAATCAAAGCCACCACGCGGCGGCATTGGGCCAACATCGTTGTAGTATGTAAGCTGCTTAAGGCCTGAGCCATCGCTGTTGATCACATAAATTTGGCGGCTGCCGTTATATTCGGCTGAAAATGCAATGCGCTTACCATCAGGAGAAAACTTAGGAAATGTTTCAAAACCAATGTGGTCGGTTAAACGTTTGCTTTCGCCGGTTTGTGTATTAGCAATATAAATATCGCCACTGTAAACAAAGGTCACGTTTTGGTTATGAATATCAGGAAAGCGTAGTAAGCGAGTGTCTTTAGTTTCATAGGCCGATACGCTCGGTGCAATAACTGCAGCCAAGGCAAGCGCCAATGTTGTTAATTTTTTCATGGGATTACATCCTATATTAATAGCTGTTACATCATAACAATAAGGTTATAAATAGCGATGCACTTGCGATAAAAGGTCTGTTACAAAATGTGAATAAAAAAAGGTTGGCATTAAAACGCCAACCTTCAAGGGAGTACTCTTTTTAAAGAGTGAAATTAGTGGTCGTGATCGTCTTCTTCTTCCTCTTGCGCAATACCAAGCCAAGTAATTGCACTAGGAGCAAAAGTAAGCTCAACCTCACTTTCAATTTCTAATTCTTCAAGGTGTAC
Organism: Pseudoalteromonas sp. 2CM41L; assembly: GCF_023161905.1. NCBI lineage: Bacteria > Pseudomonadati > Pseudomonadota > Gammaproteobacteria > Alteromonadales > Pseudoalteromonadaceae > Pseudoalteromonas > Pseudoalteromonas sp. 2CM41L. Next base: position 23,733 of record NZ_JALNTN010000025.1, on the reverse strand, counting down.
TTGCACAACGTGCTGAGCAATAGGGTCGGCTACATAAGCAAATTGATCATTTTGCGCCACTGTCATGCTAAAGCTCATGCCCTCTGGCATGGTTGATACATCTTGCTCGGTAATATCAACTTGGCCTTCAAGCTCCCAATGCATTTCGCCATCATGGTCGTGTGCGCTAAATACATTTAAAAAACCTAAGCTGTCTAATATTAAAAAGTGCTCGCCATGGGCAGAAAAAGAGTACGACACAGCACTTGCGCCATCGGCTAGTTGCCATTCTAGTTCTTCCATTTGTGCTGTTGCTGGGTTAATAGTTACAATTACGGCTTCGCCGCCACCATGGCCAGATGCTACGCCAATAAAGGTCTCGCTATCTTCGTGGCCATAAATACTACCAATGCGTAAATCGCCAACGGCTGCAATGTTCGCTATTTTTTCAGCTTCGTATTCATCATCGTGCTGGTGGGCTAATAACACACCATCGCTACAGCCAAATGCCACGTAGTCGTGGTTTTGTGCAGCACCGTGTAAATCAGGGCACGTAACTTCTAAGGTTTGTTCTAGCTCATATTCACCATCATGAAAGTGATAAACACCTACTTGGTCTGGCAGTACTTTAGCAACCGATGTGCTTTCGCTGTCATCACGGCGAAGTGTTGATAATAAATGCTCACCGCGAGGCTCTGCTACACCGTGCATATTAATATCGTAGCTAATACCCGGTAGCGTTGCTGTTGCGCTGGTTATGTCGTTATCTGTTAATACTTCAACAGAGGCAACCGTGCCTGAGTCTGCATCACCATCATAAAAAACAGCTAATTGGCCGTCATGTTTTACAAGGTGAGTAGGTCGGCTGCCACTTGTTAGCTCATAACTGCTAGCCGCTGGGCTTTGCTCGTAGTCGTGTAAATGCTCGCCGTGGTCTTCACGCCATAAACCACCATCAATAAAGCCTAAGTAATCTTGTGCGCGGCTTGCAATAACGGCATAACGAAAATCAGGTGATGACGATAGCGTGTTTGAATCGTTCGTCAGGGTAAATGTTTCAAGTAAAGCGTTGTCATCTAGGTCATAAAAGCTGGCTTCGTTGCTATCGCCTGCAAGCACAGCTAATCTGCCCAATGAATCAATTGTGTAGCCATCATCATGGTCGTGATCATCATCGTCATGATCGTGCTCGTCTTCTACAACAATAGGATTTTTTTCTACAATATTGGTCTGGGCATCGCCGCAGGCTGTAATAAATGTAGTGCTAATAGCCAGTGCAATAAGCTTTAATTGATATAGTTTTTTCATGTTTATTTCCTTTAATTATAATTTTTTAATGCTTAAAAATAACCGCGAATGCCTAGCGCAAAGCTACGTCCTGGACGTGGTGCTATATCTTTTACAAACGAGCTGTGCACGCGTGCTTCTGTATCTGTTAAGTTGGTGCCTCGCAGGTACACAGACATATCTTGGTTTAATACTGAAAGGTCGTAAGAGATGCTTGCATCAACCAATGTGTAGCCGTCAGTTGCTGTTTCTTGTGGGGCTGTGCGGTCTTGCTTTTGATAGCGAGTAACGTGAATATGCGCACTTAGTTTATCTGTTTGATAGCTTAACTCGCTACCAAAACGAAGCGGTGGAGTTCGAGGTAAATCGCCGCCGTCTTTAAGGCGTGCACGAACGTAATCTGAGAATAAATCTACTTTAAATTCATCGGTTAACTGCCACGCAATTTGCGCTTCAAACCCGTGTAAAATTACGTCGTCTGTTTTAAATAAATAAACCGGCAGTTCTGATGAATGGTCGTGTTCGTCGGCGCCTTCTTCATCGCCATGGTCGTGGCCACTTTCGGCGAATAAACCAGTGTCTATTTGGTAATAGTAATTATCTACTTGGTTGTAAAAGGCATTTAAAATAAAGCCAACATCACCTTGGGTTTTACGTAATGTTAAATCGATATTATTGGCTGTTTCTAGGTCAATTGTTTGACTAGATAAACCTAAATGGCCGTCTTCATCTAAATCAAATAGTGTACCTACTTCGTAAGTGCCAGTACCAATGTGTGGCCCAAACGATAACAACTCAGAAGCAGAAGGCGCACGTTCAGAGCGCGATACAGAAAGTCCTAAATTATAGTTAGGTGTAAAATCCCACACTACGCCTGCAGATAAACTTATTGGCGTAAATTCGTGCTCTACGTCAAATACACGAGTGGTTTCTGCGCTTTCTTCGTGGTCGTGATCATGCTCGTCGATTTCTTGCGCTTCATCGTGTGCGTGAGCGTCAATATTTGGCAGTAATACGTCGCCTGCTTCAATGGTTACACGCTCAATACGCCCACCTAACTGCACTAAAAAATCACCAAAGTGCCTTTCTTCCATTAACGCTACAGCAAAGCTTTCGGTTTCTGATGGAGGGGTAAAGGCCTCTTCACCTTGTGCTTCAACATCGCTTTGTTTGTAATGAAAGCTAATGCCGCCATTCCACTCGTTAAATTGGTTATGTAGTAGGTCTATACGAAATTCGTTTGTTTCGTTTTTAAAAGTAGTGCCTACAGCGCCACCCTCAATTTCAGCGTGCTCGTAGTCGGAGTGGCCAACGCGAAGGTTTACTTTGTTTAGCCATTTATTATCTAAGTTGTACTCACCTAATAATTGCACTTTAGTTTGCTCTAAATCAGCAAATACGCTTTCTTCTTCGTCGCTATGTTCTTCCTCTTCTTCATCGCCGTGCGTATGGCCCGGAATACCGTATTGACGATTAAATTGCTCTACTGCTAAGCCAATAAATCCGTTATCCATTAAATAGCTAGCGCCAACAGTAAAACCGTCAGACTCTTCATTACTGTTTTCAACTTTGTAATCGCCGCGATGCTCTTCATCATCGCTATCTATATCAGCCGCTACAGGCACCTCGTAGTCATCGGCCTCACGCCAAAACGCATCGGCATAAAAAGCTACCGAGTCTGTGCCTGTGGTGGCATTAAACGAGGCCACTTTTTGGTTATCAGCAGAGTTATGTTCTACGTTCCACTCGCCGCGTGTTGTGCTTTCGGTTGGTACGCGGTTATCTACCACATTTACTACGCCACCAATGGCGCCACTGCCATAAAACAGTGTTGCAGGGCCGCGCAATACTTCAATTTGTTGTGCGGTAGACGCTTCTGATGCAACAGAATGGTCGGGGCCAACGCGCGACACATCACTTACATCAAGTCCATTTTGAGTAATAAGTACACGCGGGCCGCTTAAACCACGAATAATAGGTGTGCTAGCTACCTTCCCGTGAAAGTTAGTATTAACGCCTGGAAGTTTTTCAAGGCTGTCGCCAAGGGTTGCAGCTTGTTGTCGTCTTAGTTGTTCGCCAGATAAAACACTAACAGGTGAGGCAGACTCCATTGCCGACATATGAATAGGGGTTGCTTCAATATCAATAACTTCAATAGGCGAGCGCTTTAAATTAAACGTAACCGATTGGTTTTCATCATTCGTTATTGTTATATCGCGATGAAGATGCGCATAACCTGGCGCCACAACATGAAGCTCTTTTAAGCCATTGTTTAGCTCTGCAATAACAAATTTACCGTTTTCGTCGGTGGTTACTTGAAGGTCTGAACCTTCAACCTCTATGGTTGCGTTGGTAACTATTTTACCTTGATTGTTTAAAACAACGCCTTCAATTGTGGATGCCAGTACACTTGCTGGCAATAAAGCTGCGATGAGAACAGCTAATTGTGATCTAGGTTTCATTTGACTACCTTGTTAGATGTTATATTATATCAATTATGCGAGAAATGTTATAATGTATCAATAGTAATTAACTGTTGTTACTAAAATGTCTCCTTAAAAGTAACGCTTTTGAGTAGAGGCACTAATTTAGTAGAGGAAATAATGAAGTCGAGTCAAAGTGTTATGGATCGTATGGCGATTGGGTTATCGTTAATGTGTACAGTGCATTGTTTTGCAACCCCGGTTATTTTAGCGCTATTGCCAAGCTTTGCTGTACTGCAAATAGATAGTGAACAATTTCATTTATGGATTCTTGCAGCAGTATTACCCACCAGTTTATTAGCATTGAGCCTAGGCTGTAAAAAGCATAAGCGTAAGCGTTACATGGCCTGCGGCGTTATTGGGCTGTCTTTTATGATATGTGCGGTATTGCTAGGGCATGAAATAGCCGAAAAAGCGCTAACCTTAATAGGATCAGCGTTTATTGCTGTGGCTCATTGGTTTAATTACCAACAATGCCTTAAACAAAATGATGATAATTGCCCGTGTTCAGGCGATGAATCTGATCAGGTAGCTTAGCGGTGTTAGTGCTACAAACAACTAACATGTAGCACTGCCTTTCAAAGCCGAGTGTTTATTTTTTAATAGCTTAAAGTAATAAGTGGGTTAAAGTAGTCATCCAATATTGGTTTATTATGCTTGGCTTAGGTTAATGAATACTGCTTTAAAATCCCTGCTGTTACTTTGCGCTTTAATGTGTTTTAAATTAAGCGCAAATACCCCGTACCAAATCCCTAGAAGCAGCGTTATAGAACTTACTGAGCCCGTGACCAATCGGGTATATCCTGTTTTTATTCAGCTCCCTAAGTCATATAAAAAGCACCCTGAAAAAATATATCCAGTTATTTATTTAACCGATGCACCGTACACGTTTCCTATTGTGGCGGGAGCTACGCGGTTTCCTATGAATAGCGGAAAAATGCAGCAGGCTATTATTGTGGCCATTAGCTACGAAAAAGGCTCCAAAGGGTCTAATAGCCGAGTTAGAGACTACACACCAAATAAGGCTAAAAGCTGGAAAAAACAAACAGGTAACGCTCAAAACCACGCGCTGTTTTTAAAAAATACTGTACTGCCGTTTATACAAAGTAACTACCGAGCAAGTAGCACACAAAAAACCTATATAGGTAACTCTTTAGGCGGCTTATTTGGCGTGACTATTTTATTTACGATGCCCGATTTATTTAATAATTATATAATTGGCAGCCCATCAGTTTGGTTTAATAACAATGCGATTTTAGCGCTACAAGCAAATAAACCTAAATTGCCTACAAAGGTTTATATATCGGTAGGGGCAAAGGAAACGCCACGCTTTGGTGAAGGGCAAAATATGGTGGAAGGGGCAAAGCAATTAATGCAAAAAATTAATGCACTTAGCAGTGACAATATTGAACTAAAAAGCGTTGTTATTGAAGGGGCGAGCCATGCAACCGCTTTTCCTACTACAGCTATACAAGGGCTTGATTGGGTAACAGCAAACAAGCCCTAAAAGGCACTAAAAGCTTAAGCGCTTTCAAGTTCCTGTTTCCAGTTTACTAATACTTCAATAAATTCTGGGCCTATACCACAGCAGCCGCCAATAATGCTTGCGCCTTGGCTGTACCACGTTTTTGCAAAATCTAGGTATTCTGCAGGTGCAATATCACGATACGCCTGCGAGCCTTCGTTGGCTTTGTAATCGCTTGCGATAGGTGTAAAGCCATTAGCAAACGCGCCTAAAACAACGCTTTTATTTTGTTTAGCTAATACTGCGTTGGAATCGCTAAAGGCTTGCTCTATAACCTCAGGTATTGAGCAGTTAAAGAAAATACCAGTAACATTTTGTTCAAGCAAAGCCGCTACGGCGTCACTTACCAGCTCACCAGAGCGAAGTGTCGCTTGCTCGCTTACCACATCATTTAAGGTAAATGCGTAATAACATGGCTTGTTTGAGCCTTTAAGTACATTTGCCATAACGTGCGCTTCTTCAATGCTCGATATGGTTTCGCCAATCCATACATCTACGTGCTCGTCTTGCGCCTTGTATAGCGTATCTAAAATAGTAAAAGCGCGTTCGCTCTCAAATAGCTCTGGGCGGTAAGAGCCAAATGCGGGTGGTAATGAGCCTGCTACTAATACATTTTGTTTAGCGTTTTGAGCTACGTCTTTTGCAATAACTGCCGCTTGCTGTGCAAGGGCTGCGCCTTGAGCTTGGTATAGCGCTTCACCTAAATGAAAGGGCACACAGGCATAACTATTAACGGTAATTATTTCAGCGCCTGCATCTATAAAACCTTGGTGAGCCTGCGTTACAAAATGTGGGGCTTCTATTAGTGCTTGTGCACTCCACAGTGGCTGTGTAAATGGCGCGCCAATGCGTTTAAGCTCGCGTCCCATGCCGCCATCTAAAATAGTTACTTTATTCATAAAGGATTTCTATACAACTAAACAATATGGCGCTATTCAACCATAATTTTTTTAGATTCATAATGAAACTTCGTCACCTTTAACATGAAAAAAGCTCAATGCTTTTTTACAGGCATAAAAAAAGCGACATCTCGCAAGAGAGCCGCTTATTTAAGTAGGCTAAACCTTACTTATAAAATACGTCTACCGTGCCTTTTACTTTCATAAGTAAAGGCTGACCGCGGCGGTCTAGTGCTTTAGGTGCGGCAATTTTAATCCAACCTTCGCTAATGCAGTACTCTTCTACGTCAAAGCGTTCTTTGCCATTTAAGCTTACGCCAATTTCGTGTTCAAACACTTCTTCTACGTAATGCTTGCTACGTGGGTTAATAGAAAGCTGATCAGGTAATGCTGGTTTTGTTGAATCGGTCATGGTTTTAATCTTTATTAAAAAGTGATGCGCTATTGTAGGCAATCCACTCAATACGCTCAAGGTTTAATGCTTAGCTACACAATACAAAGCCAAGTATTAACAGTGCTATCCAAATGGTTTCGGCAACAATCATAATTATTGGTTTTAAGCCCACCTCGGTGAGTTTGCCTAGATTTGTTTTCATACCAATGGCGGCTATGGCGGCAATTAAAAAGAACCGAGAAAGCTCATTTGTGGTTTCAAGCACAATAGCGGGTAGGTTAAAGGTGCTGTTTATAATCATTAAAATTACAAAGCCAATTAAAAACCCCGGTACTTTTGGCAACTCGCCATGGTTACCTTTATTTGAGCGATTAATAACCACCATCATAATAAGTACTACAGGCAATAGCATAGCCACGCGAACTAGTTTGGTAAGTGTTGCTATATCGCCAGTTTCGGGCGATACCGAATAACCGGCACCCACTACTTGGGCTACATCGTGTATGGTGCCACCTAAAAATACCCCGGCGTTATGTGCATCAAATTCAAGGTAGTTAACCACAATAGGGTATAAAATCATTGCAATGGTCGACATGGCCGTTACGCCAATTACGGTAAGTAAGGTATCGCGCTCTTTATGCTCGCTGTTTGGCATAATAGATGAAATAGCCAGTGCTGCCGATGCACCACAAATAGCGACTGAGCCACCGGTTAGTGCGCCAAAGCGTTTTTGCAAACCAAATACTCGGGCAAGTACAACCCCTAAAATAATGGTGGTAAATATAGCGCCAGCTAACATTAGCGCTGTTTGCCAGCCCAGTGTAACCAAATCGCCCAGCGCTATACGGGTGCCAAGTAAAACAATGCCTACACGTAAAACCGTAGTACCGGTAAAGTCTATGCCTTTAACGCACGGGCTGTCGCTTTGATATAAAAACGACACCGCCATCCCTAATAATAAAGCAAACAACATAGCGGGCGCGCCATAGTGTTCACTTAAAAATAAGGCAGCAAGGCCAGTCATTGCAGCAATGCTGGCCCCTTGCCATAACGGGGAAACTTTTACCTTTAGTGCACCGGTTAAGCTTTGCATTAGGCGTTAGCTGCTGTCAGTGCAACAAGCACTTGGCGTTTACGCTCGCCAGTAAATGGGCGGCGGCCATGCATAGCCATTTCGTTATCAACTAAGGCTACATCGCCATCTTGCCATGCTAAATCAAAGGTAAATTCTTTTGATAGCTCAACAATTTTTTCAAGCCCTTGTTTAGGAATGGCGCTACCATCGCCAAAGGTAATAGCAACCGATGGGTTTTCGCGAACGCCTTTCCAGCCCATGTAAGCGGCAATAAGTTGGTTATAAAAAACCTGTACGCCGTTTTCAAGTGTAACTACCGCAGGTAAAACGGGGGTAATTGCTTTTAAAGAGCCATCTTCTAGCCATTCCCACTCGTAACCTAGCTCGGTAAGTTTACTGTGTGCTTCTTCTTTGGTTTCAACACTTAGGGTGCTTTTCCAGCTGCGACCTTGACCCGATGTAGCATCGTCGGCTGCGGGCATGTAAGTGGTGTACTTTAAGCCTTTTTGTTCAAAGTCATCGGCTAATTGGCTATCAAACTGCTTTAATGCGCTAAATAATTTATCTGAGCGACAAAGCGGTGTCGCGCCGCCTTCCTCAGCTGCCGATTTACAAAAAAAGAACAGCTTACTTGGCGAAATAGGCGTTTGTGCCATTTCGTGATGAAGGTAAATTTCTACATCTTTGGGGGCTTCGTTAGCGGTAAATACACGCTCGGTAAAGTTAATACGTACCGCGTTAGATAGCGACTCTTGGTACGTAAAGTTGTCGTAATCAAACCCCGCTGAAAATGTATCAAAGGTTTCGGCGCTATCAACAGGAAAGCCTCTAAACAATACAGCGCCTGAGCTGCGTAGTTTTTTAGCCAACTCGTTTTTGTTAGCGCGAATAAAAGCTACCGCTTCTTCAACGGTGCTGGCGTTATTGTTATTAACTACAATGCACGGAAAAACCGAGTCATCAAACGTTAATTGAGTAGGCACTTGGGCATAGTTAAGTTCGGTAGCTGACATTTTATTATCCTAATCGTAAATAGGGTGAAAACGGTTAAAGGCAGCTTCACAAAAGTGCCCAGGGTCGTTAAAACGGCGGTTGCTATTAAGCGCAGAAATTTGCGCCATTTCTTGCTCTGTTAATTCAAAGTCGAACAGCGCGAGGTTCTCTTTCATACGTTCAAATTTAGAGGTTTTAGGAATAATGGCGGTGCCGCGTTGCACACCCCAGCGCAGTACAACTTGTGCTGGTGTTTTGCCATGATTTTGCGCCGCAGCTTTTACCACGCTTTGCTCAAGCACCGACTCAGTTTGATCGGCCATTTCAAGCTCAAGGTACGAAAGCGCACCCAGTGGTGAAAACGCCGTAACCGGAATATCGTACTGTTTTGCAAGCCTTACTAAGCGCTCTTGTGTTAAATAAGGGTGTGACTCAATTTGCAGCATGGCGGGTTTAATTGTGGCGTAGGTCATTAAATCGTGAATAAGCGCGCTTGAGTAGTTACACACACCAATGCGTTTTGCTTTGTTGTTATGTACTTGCTCTTCCATTGCTTGCCACGTTAAATGCAGCGGCACTTTTGCCAGCTCCATTTGTGGGTTTTGTGCATCAGGGTCTACAAACCACTCTGGTGGGTAGCGCGTTTCGATTGGTACAAACGTTTGCGCAATCGGAAAGTGAATTAAGTATAAGTCGAGGTAGTCGAGCTTTAAATCGCTCAAGGTTTTATCAATGGCAAGCTCTACATGCTCTGGCGCATGAAAGGTGTTCCATAGTTTTGATGTTACCCATAATTCTTCACGGGTACATAGGCCGTCTTTTATTGCTTGAGCAATGCCATCGCCTACTTGTTCTTCGTTACCGTAGTCTGATGCGCAATCAAGATGGCGGTAACCTGCTTTAATAGCTTGGTACACCGTTTGCGCGCAATCTTCTTGTGCTACTTTCCATAAACCGAACCCGACTGGCGGGATGTTATTTAATGAACTCATTGGGAATTCCTGTTAAAATTGCATAATGACTTTGGTCTTGTATAAGACATAAGTTATTATACGAATCTAACAGTGTCAACACTGTGTTAACCGTAAGAGAATAAATGAAAGGTGTTAAAAAACCTACAGGCAGCAAAAAGGCAGCGTTTGCTGCCTTTAAAAAATATTTAATAAGTATGCGCTAATATAACTTACTCGCGGCTAAAGCGCGGTTAATTAATCAAGTTCTATTTGGTAGTGGTAATGATCGCTACGGCATTTGCTTAAACGGTACTCAATGCGTTTACCTTCGATTGATTCGGTAATGCGCGATACCAACAATAAAGGGTCACCGGCTTTAATAGCGAGCATTTTAGCGTCGGTTTCATCTGCTAAAACGGCTTTAATGCTGTCTTGGGTTTTATGCACGGTTTGGTTAAATTTGGTTTGGTAGTAATGATACAATGTGTGCGGAATATCACTACTTTGATGTATATCAGGAAAGAAGCTTTGTGGTAGATATATAGTTTCGCTCATACAAAATTCGTTATCGAGAATGCGTCTGCGTACCAGCTTAGTGACTTTGTCTTTTTTATTAAGTTGCAGCGCATCAATAACATCTTGTGGTGCAGGGCAAAGCTCAACCGACAATAGCTCGGCTTTAGGTAGGTCGGCGCCTTTACCGTCGGCCTGTAGCGGAAAAAACCTAAACAGGGCATCTTGCGCGGTATGCTCAGATACAAACGTACCAACACCTTGGCGGCGAGTAACTATTTTATCGTCGGTTAATAAATTAAGCGCTTTACGCACAGTGCCTTGGCTTACGTTAAACTCTTCAGCAAGGCGAAACTCGCTCGGTAATACTTCGCCAGGTACCCAGCGTCTTTCAACAATGAGCTGTTTAATATAATCAGCCACTTGTAAGTAAAGTGGTTGAAAAGCCAAGCTTGGGCCACTTAATTTGTGATCAAACATAGAGTTACTCATTGTTATTTACCATTAAATTTAATCCACCTGTATTTATATCATAGGTGAAACTTTTTGCGCAGTTTTGCGCAAGCTCAATTAATTGTGAACTATTGCCGTGTAGTTTGTTTTTACATTATGCCCAAAAACAAATCGTTACACTACAATAGCGCACACGTAGGATATTTAAAGTGCTCAGTATTTCGTTAGAACTCATCTTGCTTATGGCGTTGTGCCTAAGCCTTGCCACCATAATGCAAACGCTTAGCGGGTTTGGCTTTGGGTTGCTGGTGGTTGCAAGCTTTACGTTGCTAGATGTTTTACCGCTCACTGCCACCACCTTTTTAGTGAGTTTATTGGGTTTAGTTAACTCAACCACTGTGGTGGTTAAAAATCGCAGTACAGTAAAAGTGCCCGAGCTTAAACTTATGTTGTATACCGGTATTCCGCTAATGCTGTTAGGTTTTATATTGCTTGAATATATGTCGGCGCATTTAACGCAGTTTTTAAACTTTATTTTAGGTATTAGTATTTTGCTTTGTTGTGGCTTAATGCTAATTGGCCGTGATAGAGCAAATAAGCAAAGCGGGCGTGGCTCGTTTTTAATTGCCGGCGGCGTAAGTGGCTTGCTGGGCGGGCTGTTTTCAACTTCGGGGCCGCCATTGGTGTTTCAGTGCTATAAACAAGCTTGGTCTATTGAGGCCATACGTAGCACCTTACTTGCGGTATTTACCATTGGTGGCTTAGTCCGCGTTGGTATTGCCTTATTTGGCACCTTACCCGAGCTCGACATTATGTTTTTAATTGCAGCGGCCATACCGCTGGTATTATTAGTAACGCAATTTGCTCGTAAATTAACGCCTTACGTTGATGCAAAATGGATTCGTATAATAGCAATTGCATTGCTTGGCTTAAGTGGCGTTTCGCTGGTGGCAACATCGGCACCGGGCATATTTTAAAAGTAACGATGTAAATAATTCATCTTAGGGTTATTTACATTGACATGGGGATTACAATTATTTAACTTGTGTCTTATACAAGACTAATAATTGGTTAAGGAACTCCCATGAATGCATTTGAATTACGTGAGCCAGACTGGAACGCAATAGAGCCAGCACGCTTAACTGCAGAGCCTAAATTACAAGGCCATGTGCTAGTTTTACCAACTCAATTTGGCGAGGTCAGCGTTACCATAAGCCAGTTTGGTTTACGTTTAAATGCAGGCTCCACGCATGACGAGACGTTTAAAATATTAACCACCACCCCTTCAAACTTACCGCTATCACTTAATAAATTAGACCAAGGCTTTGCAGCCACCGCCGGTGAGTACCGCTTAGAATTTTACAGCGACCCTTTTTACTTTAAGCTTTATAAAAACGATAAATTAGTACAGCAATCAGCAACTGATGGCCATTTTGTGCGCCAGCACCGTTTACCGCCACTGGCCAAAACCGATAACGGCTGGATTTTAAGCCTAGAGCTTAATTACGACGAAGCCGTTTACGGCCTTGGCGAAAAATGGGGCAAGCTTGATAAACGCGGCCAGCTTATTCGCTCATACAACCACGATGCGCTAGGCGTCAACGCCGAAAAATCTTATAAAAATACGCCATACGCATGGAGCCCAGAGGGCTGGAACTTATTTGTACACACACCAGCGCCCGTTACACATGGCGTAGGCTACGCACTTTGGTCGCAACGTGCTTATGTGTGTTTAGTAGAAGACGACGCATTAGATGTATTTTTATACCAAGAGCAAACGCCTGCACAAAGCATTAATCGCTACTGCGAGCTAACTGGTTTTGCACCGGTGCCACCGCAGTGGAGTTTTGGTGTTATTTTATCAAAAGCGTACTACAAAGATGCCGACGAGCTATTAAGTGTCGCCCGCGAAGTACGCGCTAAAAACATGCCGTGCGATGTAATCACCCTTGATGGCCGTGCATGGCAAGACACCGACACCCGCTTTGCCTTTGAATGGGACCCAACACGTTACGCCGACCCAAAACCTGTGCTTGATGAATTAAAAGCCATGGATTTTAAAATTTGCGTGTGGGAATACCCAATGATCTCGGTAAACAACCCATTATTTGCTAAAGCGGCCGAGAACGGCTGGCTAATAAAAGACAAACGCACAGGTAAAGCGTATCAATACGAGTGGGATTTAAGCCCATTTGGCGAAGTACTTACGCCATTACCAGAGTCGGGTATTTTAGATTTTACTCATCCCGATGCTTACGAATACTGGTTGGAGTCGCACAAGCCACTGTTTGAGCTTGGCGTAGATATGATAAAAGCAGACTTTGGCGAACAGCTAGAAGACGAAAACATGGTATCGCACAGTGGCGACAGCGGCATTAGACTGCATAATGTTTATAGTATGCTGTACAACCGCTGCGTTTATGAAGCTGCCGAAAAATACTGTAAAACAGGGCCATTTTTATTTAGCCGCTCAGCGTGGACTGGCAGCCAACGCTTCCCTGCACAATGGGGCGGCGACCCACAAGCCGATTGGCAAGGCTTAGCGGCGAGTATTCGCGGCAGCTTAGCGTGGGGCATGTCGGGCGGGCCATTTTTTGCAACCGACATTGGTGGTTTTTATAAAGATACGCGTGATGCAGAGCTTTATGTACGCTGGGCGCAAGCGTCGGTATTTAGTGCACATATGCGCTTACATGGTATTGGCCCACGCGAACCGTGGTCATACACCGAGCAAGCAAGTGACGCTGTATTTGCAGCGCTTAAATTACGCTATCAGTTAATTCCGTACTTACAAGAATGTGCAGAGCAAGCGCAGCAAACAGGGCTGCCTATTCAGCGTGCTATGGCACTGGCGTTTCCTGATGACGTACTGGCACATAGTTTTGATCAGCAATTTATGTGCGGCGAAAAACTCCTTGTGGTGCCATGTGTAGTACCAAACGGTAAAGTTAAATTTTATTTACCACAAGGCGAGTGGGTGCGATTCCCTGATGGGCAGGCGTACCAAGGCGGCAAGTATTACGAAGAAACACTTGAGCTTACACAAATGGCCGTATTTGTTCGTAAAGGCGATACGCTCATGCTAGGCCCAGAGGTTCAACACACAGAGCAAGACATGAGCCAGCTAACAGCATGGCCAAAATAAAACTCGGTTAATAGCAAACACACACAACACACGTAACACACACAATAATAAAGATATTAGCTTACTTTTTACCGAGTAAAGTAAGCTAAAAGGGGCGTAAGATGGAAGGTATGAACATTACCATGACACTGCTATCGTGCTTGGCGTTTATGGCGCTGGTAGGATATATCTCGTACCAAAAAACCAAAGGGGAAGTTAATACCCAAGACGGCTACTTTTTAGCAGGGCGTGGTTTAACAGGTACATTTATAGCGGGGTCGATGATCCTCACTAACTTATCGGCCGAGCAACTTATTGGCCTTAATGGCTCAGCGTATGGTTACAACCTAAGCTCAATGGCGTGGGAAGTAACAGCTGGGATATCAACCATTATAATGGCGCTGATCTTTTTACCGCGGTATTTAGCCGGCGCGTTTTCTACCCTGCCTGAATTTTTACGGGATCGTTTTGACGATACCGTACGCCGCATGACGGTGATCTTATTTATGGTAGGGTATTGTTTTATAACGATCCCTTCTGTTTTGTACTCAGGATCAATTGCCGTTCTTAGGCTGTTTGATGTGCCCACCTTATTAAACTTAAGCTATCAAGCAAGCTTAATTGTCACCATTATTATTGTGGGCTCTGTGGGCGCTATTTACGCGGTATTCGGCGGTTTAAAGGCAGTTGCAGTATCAGATACCATTAACGGTGTTGGGTTATTAATTATTGGTATTTTAGTGCCTACCCTTGGCCTAATTGCCCTTGGCGATGGCAATTTTGCCGATGGCCTAAGCACACTGGTAAACACCGATACCGAAAAGCTCAACGCCATTGGTAGCAGTGACGATCCCGTGCCATTTGGCACCATTTTTACCGGTATGATCCTCGCTAATTTATTTTATTGGGGCACCAATCAGTACGTGATCCAGCGTACACTGGGCGCTAAAAACTTAGTAGAAGGCCAAAAGGGCGTGTTGTTTTCAGGGTACTTTAAAGTGCTAGTACCCTTTATGATGATGATCCCAGGCGTAATTGCGTATCACCTTTATAAGCACGAAAGCTTACAAACCATAGATTTAGCTTACCCACATTTAGTTAAAGATGTACTGCCTCAGTACTTATCTGGGTTCTTTTTAGCGGTGCTACTAGGTGCGGTATTTAGCTCGTTTAATTCGTTGTTAAATAGTGCCGCCACGTTGTTTTGTTTAGATGTATACAAACCCATGAAAAAAGACAAAGTAAGCGACGAAAAGCTGATTAAAGTGGCCAAAATTACCAGTATTGTAATTGCTGTTTTATCGTTTATTACCGCGCCATTACTGATGTTTGCGCCAGAAGGTTTATGGCACATCATTCGTGTATTTACCGGATTTTACAACATTCCGGTCATCACAATTGTGCTCGTGGGGTTATTTACTCGCAAAGTGCCTGCACTGGGCGCTAAAGTGGCTATTGTTTTTCATGTTATTGCCTACACTTTGCTTAAATTTGTGTGGGATGTAGATATTAACTTTATCCATATTTACGCCATATTATTCTTTATTGAGCTGGCCATTATGTTAGGTATTGGCTACTACAAACCTCTTGCCACACCATGGAACTTTACCCGCAAAGCCGAGGTAAACCTAAGCC
The DNA here is from genome assembly GCF_023161905.1 of Pseudoalteromonas sp. 2CM41L. Lineage (NCBI taxonomy): Bacteria > Pseudomonadati > Pseudomonadota > Gammaproteobacteria > Alteromonadales > Pseudoalteromonadaceae > Pseudoalteromonas > Pseudoalteromonas sp. 2CM41L. Next base: position 8,420 of record NZ_JALNTN010000025.1, on the reverse strand, counting down.
CGTGGAAATACGCACTGCCTTGCGCGATTGTATTAGTAAGCTTAATTATAAGCTTGTACATACTGTTTTCTCCGCTTGGATTGGTGGGTGGCACCAGCGTGTACTTTGTACCAAGCTTAATTGCTGTTTGGACTAGCGCCTTTGTGCTTAGCTGGTGGAGCGTACGCCGATGGCATAAGCGTTACCAAAGCAGCTTGGCGCATATCGGCGTTGCTAAGGCGACATAATGCGCCGTTATATTCTTTATACAAATTTTAAATCACATTTTATTCACATAATGTTTGCAATAGAACATAAGTTTGTTTAAGTTTATATCTCTTATATAAGACATAAGAGATATAAGGAAAATAACTACAACACTCTGGCACCGCTTTTTAGCAACCCACACACTTGCTAGCGCGGTAATTTAACAGCACACACGCACAATTTGGAGAATGACATGAGAGCTAAAAAGTCCGTCTTAAGCTTGGCAGTCACGTTAGCAATGACAACGGGTTTAGCACTAAGCACGCAAGCACATGCGCAGCAAGAGCAAACTGAACAACAAGCAGAGCAAAACAATAACGACCAGTTTGAAAAAATTGTTGTTACCTCACAAAAACGAACGCAAAGCCTAAATGAAGTACCGCTTGCGGTGTCTGTGCTTAATAGCGATCAGATTGATTCGGCGTTTGCTAATAACATGGAAGGCCTGCAGTCACTTGTGCCTTCGGTGAGTTTTAGAAAAGGCACCACAACCCGTAACTCAGCGCTAACAGTGCGTGGTATTGGTACTATTTCGTTTAGTATTGCTGCTGAGCCAAGTGTGGCAACTGTGGTTGATGGCGTGGTGCTAGGTCGCTCTGGTCAAGCCTTTGCCGATTTATACGATGTATCTCGCATTGAAGTACTACGCGGCCCACAAGGTACACTATTTGGTAAAAATGCCTCGGCGGGTGTGGTAAACATTACAACCAAAGATCCTTCGTACGACACCACCGGCAGCGTAGAAACCTCGTTTTATCAAGACAACGAATACCGCTTTAAAGGCGTGGTAAGCGGCGGCTTAACCGACGACTTAGCAGCAAGCTTAACCGTGTTTAAAGGTAAGTTTGATGGCTACATTGATAACGTTTACAACAACGAAAAAGTAAACGGTTACGACCGTGAAGGCGCACGTGCTGTATTTAAATACGAGCCAAGCGATGATTTAAACGTAAAATTTATTGCCGAATTTTATAACGCCGACGACGACTGTTGTGCCGATTTAGAAGCCCTGCCAAGTGGCCGTAACCCAGATTCAGACGCAGCCCCTAACAGCAACGGTATTGTTGATGGTGTGGCCGATATTGACCTAGATCAGCGCAAAGTTGATCACGACTATGAATCGCGCACTATTGACGAACACAGCGCGTTTTCGGTACAGGTTGATAAAACCATTGGCGACTACACATACACCTCTATTACTGCGCAGCGCTCGTGGGATAACACCGAATACCGCGAAGGCGACTTTACCTCAATAGCTGGCGACAGTAACGAACCTGTATTTGGCGCGCCCTTTCAATTACACGATTTAGGTGCCCAGCAGTGGGATCAGTTTTCGCAAGAATTTAGAGTTACTTCAAACCTAGCGGGTCCGTTTAACTATGTGGCTGGCTTATTTTACTGGAACATGGACTCGCAACGTAACTTTACCCGTGACGCGAGTTGTCAAAATAACGGTGGCCAACTAGACGCTGCAATGGCGTATTACGCACAAAATAACTTAACCGGTGCAGAGCTTGATGCCGCATTGGCCGACTTAGACGGCTACACACAAAGCTTAGGTGTAAGCTGTAATGCTAACGATATTGTTTCGGCAACCGCGTACATGAGCACCGAGTTTAACAACTGGGCAGCCTTTGCCGATGGTACTTACGATTTATCTGAAGACTTACGTGTACTGTTTGGTATTCGTTATACCGACGATGAAGTGTCGTACACACACCGCCGCGTAAGCAATGACGAATTTGGTCGCACCGGTGTAGGTGTACGCTCAGCAGCACTAAATACTGACGAATCAGGCAGTGCAGAAGAAACCAATGTGTCGGGTCGTTTAGGTATGCAATACGACCTAGGCGATGGCCAAATGGTTTACGGTACTTACTCGCAAGGCTATAAAGGCCCTGGTTTTAACGTGTACTACAACTTTAATCCAGATAATGATAGCCGCGAAATATCGCCAGAAGAGTCAGACGCATACGAGTTAGGCTATAAATACGCAAGCCGCGACTTTGTATTTAACTTTGCCGTGTTTAGAACCGAAATTGAAGGCTTTCAAGCCAATAACTTTGACTGTTCAGACGGTACCTGTATTACCCGTTTAACCAATGCAGGTGATGTAAGTACACAAGGTGCTGAGGTTGACTTTATGTGGGCGGCTACCGACTCACTTACTTTAACCGGTGGTATTGCGTACATTCAGGCCGAAATTGACGAGTTTAATTGTCCGGCAGAGGTAGAAGCAGGCTCATGTACTGACCGCTCTGGCTTAGATGTCCCGTTTTCGCCAGATTTAAAGTACTCACTAAGTGCTGATTACTTTATTGAAACAGAGCACGACTTTAATATTCATATAAACGGCTCTTACATTTACACCGACGAGCAGTACTCAGACCTACCAAACAATGTAGGCGAGTTTAACCCAGCAGCGTTACTACCAGATTACGGTATTTTAAACGCAAGTGTGGGTTTATCGTTTAAAGATGATGCATTTAGAGTATCGCTTATTGCTAAAAACTTAACCGACGAAAGCTACGTAACCACCTACAGTGGCGACAACTTCCGTTACCAAATTCCGCGTGATGCAGAGCGCTACTTTGGTGTATCGTTTAAGGCACGTTTTTAATTTTATAAATATATCCTTGTGAAAATTGTGCTAAGCGCAGCGTTTAACCCGCTGCGCTTTTTTGTGTCTTAATTTTGTCATGGTTTAGTCATTGTTTTTTAATTAAAAGTACTCTTAGAGGTCACATCTATTTTCTATAGTGCAGCGGTTACTTATTTGAGGTTTACGCTTCAAGCAAAAAATAACCACTACACAATGGGAATAATAAAGGATGAAAATTAAAAAAGTTGCTGCGGCAGTTGGCTTAACGTTTATGTTAAGTGCTGCAAGTCATGCCGATGTATTACCACAAAGCCAAACAGACAATGACTGGTATACAAATGCCCAAACTACACTCGCCACAAAAACTGCGCTTGCACAAAGCCAGCAAACAACAAAAGCTAAAAACGTTATTTTGTTTGTAGGCGACGGCATGGGTGTATCTACCCTTACCGCAGCACGTATCTTAAAAGGACAAAGAGCGGGCGATTTAGGTGAAGAAGGTTATTTAAGCTTTGAAGAGTTCCCGTACTCAGCACAAGTAAAAACATACAACGTAGATGCACAAACACCAGATTCTGCAGGCACAATGACCGCGATGATCTCAGGGGTTAAAACCGATGTAGGCGTTATTGGTGTAGACGAAGACATAGAGCGCGGTGTGTGTTCAACTGTATCGGGTAATGAGCTTTTAACAGCAACAGAACTTGCTGAAATTAAAGGCCTAGCAACCGGTGTTATTTCAACAGCGCGTATTACCCATGCAACGCCAGCGGCAACCTATGCAAAATCGGCAGACCGTAACTGGGAAGATATCTCAGACATGCCAGAAACCGAAACTGCATGTGAAGACATTGCCTCGCAATTAGTTAATTTTGAAAAAAACCTAGAAGCACGTTTTGTAGGTACCGACGTAGACGGCCTTGATTTTGTAATGGGTGGCGGACGTCGTCACTTTTTACCAAAAGATGAAGCAGCTAACTCAGCAGATGCACTTAGCGCTGTAGAGGGCGACCGTACTGATGAGCGTAACTTAGTTACTGAGTGGCAAACACAATACCCACAAGGTACTTATGTTATGGACCAAGCAGGCTTTGATGCCATTGCAGATGATGCCACTAAAGTGTTTGGCTTATTTAACGAATCGCACATGCAATACGAAGCAGACCGCGCAAACGATATTGCCGGTGAGCCATCGCTGAGCGAAATGACCAGCAAAGCAATTGATGTATTAGGTAAAAACGAAAACGGCTTTTTCTTAACCGTTGAGTCGGGCCGTATTGACCACGCACACCACGCGGGTAATGCCTACAACGCACTTAACGACACCATTGAATTTGCTAAAGCCGTGCAAGCTGCGGTAGATAATACCAACCCAGAAGAAACCCTTATTTTAGTAACCGCCGATCACAGCCACGTATTTACTATTGCTGGCTACCCTAAACGCGGTAACCCAATTTTAGGCCAAGTAGTTGCCGTAGGTGAAACCACACCAAGCCTTGCTGCCGACGATATGCCTTACACCACAGTAGGCTATGCAAATGGTTTAGGGTTTAGAAATTTAGTTGATGAAACAGATGCCGATGCAGCATATACAACTGGCCCAGTTGCTGGGCGTGTAGAGCTTACTGGCGTTGATACTACCAATGTTGGCTTTCACCAAGAAACCACTGTCCCTCTTGGCTCAGAAACCCATGCCGGTGAAGATATTTCGCTGCATGCAAAAGGCCCAGGCGCACAGCTAGCTCAAGGCGTAATTGAGCAAAACGTAGTATTTCATTTAATTAATCAAGCTCTTGAACTAACTCAGCAATAATGGCGGCTAACATGAACAAATTAACAGTACTTTCTTTAGCAGTAATGGTCGCGCTAGCAGGTTGTAGTGACGACGACAAAGACGAAAATAATATTCTCGCGGTAGATAACACCATTGCAGTCGGCTCTGAGCAATGTGTTAATGGCGGCGTAGAAACCCAAACTGGCGTAGATACAAACGGCAACGGCGTGCTAGATAGTGACGAAGTTACCTCTTCAAACTTAGTGTGTAATGCACCTGCTACGTCACTTACCAGCGAGCAACTTTCCACCCTAACTACTAACGCATGGTATGGCGATGCACAAACAAAGCTTGCGGCAACACAGCAAGCTAATAGCGAAGTGGTTACTGAATCTGGCAAAGCGAAAAACGTTATATTATTTGTTGGCGACGGCATGGGTATTTCTACCGTAACAGCTGCACGTATTTTAGCAGGCCAGCTTGAAGGCGGTTTAGGTGAAGACTACCAGTTAAGCTTTGAAAAAATGCCGTACTCAGGTTTTGTTAAAACTTACAACGTAGATGCACAAACGCCGGATTCTGCAGGCACAATGACGGCAATGGTATCAGGTGTTAAAACCGATGTGGGCGTAATTGGCGTAGATGAAGACATTGAACGCGGCGACTGTGCCACGGTAACAGGCAACGAACTAGTTACCTCGTTAGAGCTTGCTGAAATAGCAGGTAAAGCAACCGGCCTTATTTCAACAGCACGTATTACCCATGCAACACCTGCAGCAACGTATGCTAAATCGGCTGACCGTAACTGGGAAGATAACTCAGATATGCCGGAGGGCACAGAAGCCTGTGAAGATATTGCATCGCAACTTGTTAACTTTGAAGCCAACTTAGAGTCGCGTTATGCGGGTATTGATGTTGATGGCATTGATGTTGTAATGGGTGGCGGACGTCGTCACTTTTTACCAAAAGATGAAGCAGCAAATTCAGCCGATGCAGTAAGCGCAGTAGAAGGCGACCGTACTGATGGCCGCAACCTCGTAACCGAGTGGCAAACAACTTACCCAAGCGGTACTTACGTTATGGACCAAACTGGTTTTGATGCAATTAGCGACGATGCCACTAAAGTATTTGGTTTATTTAACGAATCGCACATGCAATACGAAGCCGACCGCGCAAACGATGTAGCGGGGGAGCCTTCGCTTAGCGAAATGACCGAAAAAGCAATTAACGTGCTAGATAACAACGACAATGGCTTTTTCTTATCGGTAGAAGCAGGTCGTATTGACCACGCGCACCATGCGGGTAATGCCTACAATGCCCTAAACGACACAGTAGAGTTTGCAAAAGCTGTGCAAGTGGCAATGGAAAACACTAACCCAGAAGAAACGCTAATAGTAGTAACTGCCGATCACAGCCACGTATTTACTATTGCAGGCTACCCTAAACGTGGTAACCCAATATTAGGAAAAGTTGTTGCCGTAGGCGAAACCGAGCCAAGTCTAGCTGCCGACGATATGCCATATACCACAGTTGGCTACACCAACGGTGGCGGCTTTAGAGATTTAGGCGATGAAACCGATGCCGATGCAGGTTATGCATTTGCACCTGTTACAGGGCGTGTAGATTTAACCGATGTTGATACAACTGCACCGGGCTTTCACCAAGAGGCACTTGTACCACTTGGCTCAGAAACTCACGCAGGTGAAGATGTTGGCGTATACGCAATGGGCCCAGGCGCTCACTTAGTTACAGGCACTAACGAGCAAAGCTTTTTATTCCATGTAATGGACTTTGCAGCAGACTTAGTAACTACCGCTGATGAAAAAGTAACGCCATAAGTAATTTAATACGTACGCTCAGCACATAAAGTACGTATAAAAATGGGGTATTTAAAAACAACTCGTACGCTGTGCGAGTTGTTTTTTTATGTCATAAAAATGCCACTGTAAATGGGTATGGTAATGCCTATTACAGTGACGTTTAAATAAGAGATAATTTAATGAAACTAGCATTATTTTTAATGGCAACACTTGCCAGTACCTGCACCCTAGCGCAGCAATGTAATATTGATAGCGCGCATTTAAAAGCCGACTATAAAATTACCAATACTCATAAAAACGAGCAAAGCACGCAATCACTTACGCTTTGGCGAAATAACTCACAAGTTGCGCATCAGCGTGAGGTAATTACTGAGCTTTGGCAGCACTTAGCTAACAAGCAAATTCGCCCAATTCGTTATTTTAATGCTCAGCAACGCGGTATTGAATATCAGCCATCTGAGGTACGCGGTGTACAAAGTTGGAGTGCTAAAAATCAGCTCGTGGATACGCATTTAATCGAAAAAATGACCCTAGTTAACACCCAAGGCAGCGGCTGCGATGAGGTAAAAAACTACACACTTACTGAGGGCGACAATCAATTTAAACTCGCTTTATTTACCAAATCAAACTTGGTTAAAAGCTTTAGCGTAACCAATAAAAAAAGCGATACCCATACTTTGCTAAGCCTTGACGAGGTAAACAGTAATAAAGCAGAAATAACCGCACAGTTTGCCAAATGGGATCGCTTTCAAACCACCGACTACGCCGACATAGGCGATAACGAAAACGACCCGTTTTTAGCAAAAATGATCAACCTAGGTTTTATAGAGCACAGCGCAACAGGGTTTTATAACCAGCAAGGTAAAGCGATTCAAGGTGGGCACCATCACTAAACTTTAGCGTTTTTAAATGTAGTAGCTCATAGCTGGAAGAGTTACTGGCTATGAGCTACTTCACGAGTTAATACAGTCAGAACAATCAAAATACTATCAGGCAGCTTTCCTTTTACTTATCAACTAACCCTTCCACCAAATCACATTTATAATTGGTAAAAATTTATACAATTTGTTATTAATAGAAGTTCACACAATAGGGACATTTTGTGGAAGTAAGGAATGTCCTCCGATAAAACTGTTAGGTTTTTCAAACGATACAGGAGGCATTTATGCTATTTGAAGACGTTATAAAACAAAATTTTTCATCAATTTTTCAAGAGAGAGCGAAAGATATTCCAATAGATTCTATCGGTCTTCCTAAGAAAACTATAAATGCGATTAATGCTAGTGAAGCTAAAAATAGCTTTGAAGCAATTAGCTTTATATATAACAACCTTCAGGAAATAGAGGGAGTAGGAGAAAAAACAATCGCTGATAGTGTACTCATAGCCAATATATTTATTCAAAATGTAGAGAGTGCATCCGAAGATGAGTTGAAAAAACTTATTGACCCTCGTGATGTTTTCTTAACTTCCGTAAATGGGAACTTGGTCGATGCCTTTCCAGCTCTGATAGAGCTATATTTATCTAAAAAAAGTATTAAAAACTATGAAAGAAATAAAGATATTCTCAATAAAAGGTATGGTATTAGCGGGAATAAAAAGTACACCCTTGAAGATTTAGGTACTTTTTATAGCTTAACAAGGGAAAGGATCAGGCAGATTGAATCTGAGATGATTTCAGAGTTAGGCTTACTACTTAAAAGTGATTTAATTCCCAAAAATTGGAAACTTTCTGAGGCAATTATTCAGAGCTTTAATTCTGTGTTAGTAGAATTTAAGACCCATAGCTCGATATTGTTAAAAAGCAATATTGAGCATATTTTGCGAGAAAGGTTTACTAAAACTCTTGATAGCCAATACATTGATCTTTTTATGAAGGTGTGCGGTTATATTAAAATGCCTATGTAGTGGTCAACTAATTTTGGCCACAGTTTTAGAATCTTGGTATCTAACCTCAGATTCATTTGGCGCTAAACCAGC
>NZ_JALNTN010000024.1:0-43889 GCF_023161905.1 Pseudoalteromonas sp. 2CM41L | reverse complement strand
GCAACCGCTTGGGACTGCGGAATCACTCGCCTATGTGATGTATACCTCGGGATCCACTGGACGCCCTAAAGGGGTGAAGATCTCCCATCATTGTGTAACTAACCTAGTGATACAGGAAAAATTAGTCAACTGGAACAAGTGTGATGCGATTTTATCGCTGTCGACTTTTGCTTTTGATGCCAGTGTCTTTGATATATTTGCTTCATTAACACAAGGCAAAGCTTTACTGATTGTCTCTGATTTTGACAGATTAGATTTCAGCCAGTGGAATGTTACATGTCGCGACTTCCAATCTGTAATTTGCTTTGTCACAACAGCGTTGTTTAACCGAGTTTCGACGCTGGGACAAATATGGCCAGCCAATATTGTTCAGGTACTGTTTGGTGGAGAACAGGCAGATCTATACGCGATCAATCAATTTAAAAAGAGTAATCCGCAAAGCCGTTTAGTGCATGTTTATGGCCCTACGGAAACAACAGTTTTTGCTACATTTTGTGAGATAAAAGGCGATGTCTATGACGCGCCAATTGGTTTACCGTTGAGCAACGTGACAGGGAAAATTGTTGATAGTTTAAATGCACCATGTTGTCACGGAGCGATCGGTGAACTGCTGATTGGTGGTAAGCAGCTAGCAAAAGGCTATTTAAATCAGGCTCAGAATACGGCGGACAAATTTATTTTTGCAGAGTCTGATGGGCGTCGTTATTACCGCACAGGTGATTTAGTTAAACTCAACGCGCAAAACCTGATTGAATATGTTGGTCGAACCGACAGTCAAATTAAACTTCGTGGTTACAGAATTGAATTAGAAGAAGTTGAAGCGGCGATCAATAGCTTAGACTTTGTTAAAAGTACAGCGGTGGTTGTGAGCAAAAACGGTGGTGAAGCAAAACTGGAGGCGTATCTAGTTCTAAGTACAGCTGAGATAGAAGAAGACGTTGTTTTGCAATTAACTGATTCAATAAAGGAGCGCTTACCGGAATATATGCTCCCGGATTTGTTTTTTGTGGTGTCAGAGCTTCCGCTATCAGCCAATGGCAAAGTAGATAAAATAAGGCTTCGAACCTCACAAAAGCAGTTGTTAAAATCGGGCGTAGAGCACATTTTACCAAGCTCTAGAGCCCAACAGAAGCTTGCCTGTATTTGGGCTGAGATCCTTAAACTAGATGTTGCAAATATTGGTTTGAAGGATAGCTTTTTAAATTTGGGTGCTAACTCACTGCATTTTGTGACCTTGGCTGCGAAAATACGTGAACAGTTTGAGGTTGAAGTTGCAGTCAGCGACATTTTTTCAGCGCTGGAGTTAGAAAAGATGACAGGCTTGGCGTTGGGCAAAAAGAATACTGTACAACATGCACTGCCTCCTATTTTGTCGGGAGAAAGCGAACAAACTGCACCACTTTCATTCAGTCAGAAGCGGTTGTGGTTAGCTTCCCAGTTAAATGAATCCGCGACGCAATATAATATCGTAATGGCTCATAAGATCACAGGCACTTTTGATATTAACGCTGCGGAGCAGGCGTTTAATCAAATCATAGAGCGTCACCATGTATTGCGCTCCGTCTTGGTGCTCGAAAATGGTGAGCCCGTTCAGCGTGTAGTTAATGACTGGAAGTTTAATTTTGAACAAGTAGACTTGTCTGATGCGTATCTGTCAATGGGCGACGAAGCTATCAGCGCGTTTACTCAAGAGTTTGGCCATCGGGAATTTGTTTTCACCCGTGATCTAATGTTGAAAGCGGCCATCGCTAAACTAGGGCCAAGTGGTGACTTAGCATTAATTGTTAATGTTCACCACATTGCAACAGATGGTTGGTCAATGAACATTCTGATTGATGAGTTCAGTTCCTTTTATGAAGCAACAATCAACCAGAAAGCTGCTGATTTGGAACCACTTCCACTTCAGTACCACGACTATGCAAAGTGGCAACACTCAGAAGAGTTGATCGCTGTAATAAATGAACAAAAAGAATTCTGGTCCAGCAATCTAGAAGGGGCGCCCGAAATCCATCACTTGCCATTGGATTTTGAACGTCCATCCATGCCTGATTTTGAAGCTGGCCTACATACAAAATTGATTTCTGAGGAGCTGAGCCAAAAAGCGAATGAAATGATGGCGCAGTATGAAGTGACAGATTTTATGCTGTTTCACAGCGTCTTTACGTTGTTGCTGGCGAAGTTGAGTGATTGTGATGACATTATCATTGGTACTCCATTGGCAAACCGAGTGCAAAACGAGCTATCTGGATTAATAGGCTTTTTTGTTAACTCTTTACCACTAAGGGTAAAGGTTGAACAGCAACAAAGCTTTTTAACATTGCTCGACTCGGTGAAACAAACCAATGTTGCAGTGCAGTCGAACCAGTTACTTCCATTTGAGCAACTTGTTGAGTTGATAGCGCCCGAGCGCAATAGTGCATATTCACCAGTGTTTCAAATAGAAATGAATATGAATAATACTGAGTCGACTACAGAGTTCAATTTTGTGGAGCAAAATCTATCGCTATTAAGGTTGGAGAATACCAGTCGACAAAGCCACTTGGATTTAGTGCTATCGCTAGTGAAGCAGGGCCAACAATACGCGGTTAATTTCACATTCAGTAGTGCGCTTTTTAATCACAATACTATTGTCGACATGGCGGATTGTTTTGTCTATTTGCTCGAGCAGGTGATGTTACAACCTCAACAAACACTCGCGAAGGTGAGCTTATTGACTGAGCAGCAACAAGCCAGCTACTACGCAGAAAACCTGGCGCGCACTCTCGATATTGGTGAAATTAGAGGGGTAGAGCAGCTATTTGAACGTCAAGCTAAATCTCACTCAGAAAGAACAGCTATTACCATGCAATGCGATAAAATTAGCTACGGTGAGCTGAACACTAAATCTAACCAACTGGCTCACGGTTTGATAGATAAAGGTGTTAAGGCGGAAACCATAGTTGCAATATGCATGGAGCGTAGCATCAACTCAGCTGTTGCCATGCTAGGTGTACTCAAAGCTGGAGGTGCCTACGTTTATATTGAACCAAATACTCCGTCTGAGCGCATAGAGCAGATCCTTGAGCAGGCAGCTGCCACTATAGTATTGACTGAACAGGAGTTTATGTCTGTTCTTTCTTTTGACATGGAGCTCACCATGTTGCTGATGGACGACAATTGGTTTGAGGCTTTGTTTGGCTCTTTGCCATCGTTAACTCCGGACGTTGAAGTTTCGGCAAATAACCTAATGTATGTGGTGTTCACATCAGGCTCAACTGGCGAACCTAAAGGGGTAATGATTGAGCGAGGAAGCTATGTTGAGACGATAATGGAACACATTAATTTTCTAAAAATTAATCAATCTAGCAAAACCCTTCAATGCGCTTCCTTGTCATTTGATGCAGGACCATTCCACTTATTTTATGGTCTATGTGGTGGTGCAAATGTTCACATGGTGACAATTGATAGTCAATTTTCTAGTTACGTTGACGAACATCAATTGACTCATTTAGCGATGCCAGCTGCAGTATTTAACAGCATGGCAAAATCTCCATTAGAGAGTGTGAAGGTCATTACGTTTGGTGGTGAATCACCAACAAAAGAAGCGGTAGCTTATTGGAGTCAACATTGCAAACTTGTCAATTTATACGGGCCAAGCGAAGCATCTGTGATGGTTTCACGCAAGGTTCTAAGTGCTAATCAACCTATTACAATAGGTCGAGCAGTGTCTGGTGCTGCATTGTATGTGTTGGATCCATCCTTAAACCCAGTGCCGTCTGGAGTAAGGGGTGAGTTGTTTATTGCAGGCCGAGCTTTAGCTCGCGGTTATCTGAATAATGAGCCCCTGACTCAAGAAAAGTTCATAGACGTGACTTCCTTACCTATACCTGGGAACCGCTTATATCGCACCGGAGACAAAGCGTATGTCAATGCAGATAAGGACATAGTGTTTGTCGGCAGGGATGACAATCAGGTCAAAATCCGTGGTTATCGAATAGAGCTGAGTGAGATCACCAGTAAGTTGCTTGAGATTGATGAGGTCAAAGAAGCCATTACGTTGGTGGAAACAAGTGAATCGGGCGAGAAAAGAATCGTTGCCTATGTGTGCTGCGGTGCGGATGTCTTTGTTGAACCCACAGATGCGCAGGTCAATACGTTATTACGGAAGCAGTTAAAAGAAACGTTACCTGCGTACATGGTTCCGTCGGTAGTGAAGCGCTTGTCTGTTATGCCATTGAATAATTCAGGGAAAATCGACAAACAAGCTTTACCGGAAATTGATTTCAGTGACTTCAAGGTGAGTTATCAGGCAGCAGTAAGTGAGCAGGAACAGGTGTTAGTTGCAATCTGGGCGGAATTGTTGGAACAAAATAAAGATAGTATCAGCGTGTTAGCTAACTTTTTCGAAATTGGCGGACACTCGTTGTTAGCGATAAAAATGGTTTCACTAATAGCTGCACGGCTAAATGTAGAGCTGGATGTTGGTGAAGTATTACAGAGTAATGACCTTGCAATATTAGCGGAGCTAATTGCCAACAAACAACAAGAACAAAAATTAAAGGCCGCTCTACATCAAGAACAAAAAGGGAATGAATTCGAATATGAACTTTAATGAACTATTAGTTTTCTGCACCCAGCAGGGAATTAGCTTTAAGCTTATTGAAGATAAATTGAAGGTTTTTAGTGATACTAAAATTGAGCCTGAAGTTTTAGGAAATATAAAGGAATACAAAGAAAGCCTTATAAACTGGCTTAAGTCGGATGAAGAATTGAAGCTTGAGCCGATAAGCCGAGATCAAGAGTCTTATCCTCTTTCATTTGCCCAGCAGCGTTTGTGGTTCATTGACCGGCTGGAAGGACAAAGCCCCGAATACAACTTACCAATGGCGCTTAGTATCGAGGGACATTTTGATACACAGGCAGCAGAAAAAGCGTTGCAAAAGATTGTGCAACGTCATGAGATTCTGCGAACTACATACATGGATACGCCTGAAGGTAGTCGTCAGGTGATCAACCAAGGTACTGAGTTCAAACTAAACAATGTAAGTTTAGATACGTTTGGCTCTGAGTCTCAAGAAAAGCAACTTGAAGCCTTGGTTGTTGCAGAAAATACTAAACCATTTGATCTAACTAATGATCTCATGTTGCGTGCAACGTACGTCAATATTACGGAAAACAAAAGTGCCTTACTGTTAAATATGCACCACATAGCTGCTGACGGTGGGTGCTGGTCAATATTGGTGAGTGAATTCTCAGAGCTTTATCATCAATTAGCACAAGGCGTGGATGCGCAGTTACCAGAAAGTAACATTCAGTACCTGGACTATGCGCTATGGCAACGAAAAGAGTTAAGTGAAGATAAAATTAAAGGTATGAAAGCTTACTGGAGTGAAAAATTAGCTGACTTACCTTTAGTCCACCAATTACCGACTGACTTCGCCAGAAAATCTGTACGCAACGGAATTGGTGCAGAAGTGAGAGGAGCTATTAGCAAGCCCGTATCAAACAAGCTTAGAGACATTCAAAGAAATCACCGTGTTTCTGAGTTTATGCTCATGCATAGCTTATTTTCTCTGTTGCTAGGCCGTTATGCACAAACATCTGATGTAGTGATAGGGATGCCTGTAGCCAACAGAAACAATCCGTTGCTTGAGAACTGTGTCGGATTTTTTACTAACTCTTTGGTGTTAAGAACACAGCTAGAGCAAGAACATTCTTTTGTAGATTACTTAGAACAAGTAAAGCAAGTGAACGTGGAGGCACAACAACATCAAGCTATGCCATTTGAACTTGTTGTTGAAGCGCTTAACCCAAAACGAGATCCTGCCATTACACCATTATTTCAAGTCATGTTGTCAATGGATACAAATACGCGACAAGGCGATGATTTTGATGATTTAGCGATGCAGATGCTCACAAGTGAGGCGGCGTTTGCAAAATTTGATTTGACGCTGAGCGTTTCCAGTAGTGATGAAAGCTACGATTTAAGCTTCGAATATGATGCTGAGTTATTCAAACGCGAGACGGTTGAACGTTATCGTGATGCATTTATTATGCTGTGTGAGCAAGTGTGTGAAAACCCAGCAAGCACTGTAGGCAAGTTATTTTCCGAAAATGCTCAAGAAAGGAGTACCTGGCGACGGTTGTCAGATACCGTATGTAATGCGCCAGAAGTTATGTTACTTTCAGCGCTAGAGAACAACGCAAAATATGTAGCAGAAAAGCCAGCAGTTAGTGTAGCGGGCCAGAGCATTAGCTATGAAGAATTGGATAGAAAGTCAAACCAGATAGCAAATTACTTGATTAGCCAAGCTGGCTCAGAGTCACAAACTATCGGCTTATACATGGCTAGAACAGTGGATTTAGTTGTTGGGTTAGTCGGCATTCTTAAAGCTGGCCATTGCTTTTTACCCTTGGACCCAAGTTATCCTGAAAATCGCCTGAGCACCATGTTAGAACAAAGTCAGACCAAGTTTGCATTGTCTGACCAGAAGCCATTTACAAATGATGTCGAATTTTTAACGTATGCTGACGCAACCAAGATTGGTGATGATAAACGAGTAGACTTGATATTGGATAATACTCGTGCCGCTTATGTGATTTTTACGTCAGGTTCTACCGGATTGCCAAAAGGCGTTGAAGTCTCATATCAGGTCATCAATAACCATCTTCTTTCGGCCAACAGTCAGTTGGGGGTTAACGCACAAGACGTTGTGTTGCAAATGGCGTCAATTAGTTTCGATACCTTTGTAGAGCAAACGTTTAACGCTCTATATCAAGGGGCTACTCTTCACCTAAGTGAACAAGATATCTGGTCATTTGAAAGCTTTTTCAAGTATTTGAAGCATCAAGCCGTGACCATTTTAGACGTGTCCCCACAATATTTTTTACAGGCTTTATCTGAAGTGGATTGGCAAGGGCGTTGGGGGGAAACGAGCCTTCGAACTGTCATTGTCGGAGGTGAAGCTTTTCCAACTGAATTACTTGAGTTATGGCAGGAATCAGGGCTGACACAGCGAGCAAAATTGTTTAATGCCTATGGTCCTACTGAAGCTGTTGTAACAACGAGCCTGAGTTTGATTCAGCCTAGTGAAGATAAAAAGATTACCATAGGTAAGTGTTTGCCAGGAAGGTATCCTCGTGTTGTATCTGACAGGTTGGAGCTTGTCCCGTTCGGCTCTGTTGGTGAGCTGTGTATTGGCGGCTACTTGTCTAATGGTTATATCAATGACACTTTTTTAACTCAAGAAAGGTTTATCAGCGACCCTTTAGAAGGTTTTTCTGACAACACAATATATCGTACAGGAGACTTGGTTCGTTTAGCTGAAAACGGTGAGTTGACTTATGTTGGCCGTATTGATGAGCAGATTAAATTACGTGGCTTTCGGATAGAAATTGGTGAAATCGAGTCAGCCTTAGCAAGTGTCACAACTATTGCGGCAGCCATAGTTACATTAACTCGAAATGAAGCTGGTAAAATTTACATTCATGCTTATGTGCAGCCCAATGAAGATAATGCTCTTGATGACGTTTCTTATGTGCAAGACATCAAATCCCGTCTTAGTAAAACGTTGCCAGATTATATGTTACCAAACCAATACAGCTTGGTTCAGAGTTGGCCGCTTACACTTAACGGGAAAGTAGACAAGAAAAAGTTACAAGACATAGCTCCTGTTCAACTATTCAATGACAGTGTTGCGCGTTCCAGTGAAGAGCTATATTTGCAAGAAATATGGTCATCCTTATTGAAACTGGAAGTTTCTCAAGTTAGCACCAACGCAAACTTTTTTGAACTGGGTGGAGATTCCATTTTAGCGATTCAAGTAGTATCGAAGGCGGCTAAAGCCGGACTTTATTTTACGGTTAAAGATCTATTTGAGGCGCAAACCATCAGGGAGTTGACGCTGAAAGCTTCTTGTAACAACGCGAATCAGGTGCCGCAAGAAGCGGCGGCAGGTGATTGCCCAATGACTCCTATTCAGAGGGAGTTCTTTACCGATGAGAGTGAATTCAATCATTACAACCAGTCACTGTTGTTAACACCGCCAAACCAATTAAGCTTAGCGCAACTTAACGATATTTTGGTGCCTATTTTTACTCGCCACGACGGATTGAGGTTAGCGTTTAATAAATCAGGGAACGATTGGAAAGCATCATTCACACCATTAACCCAAGCTCTAATAAAAGCAAGTTGTGTTGAAATAAGTGTTGCAGGCTTTGCAAGTGAAGAATACATCTCGGCAGTTAACCAGTATCAACAAAGTTTAGATATTAACAGTGGCCATGTTTTTAAGGCTGTTTTGATTAATTGTTCGAAAACACAAACGCAAAGGTTATTACTTATTGCACATCACTTGGTTATTGATGGCGTTTCTTGGCGTGTGTTGGTAGATGATCTGGAGCAGGTATATAGCCAACTTTTAGACCAAGAGAAGTTACAACTCTCCGCCAAATCTTCTTCAATTCAGAAGTGGGGGGAGTACTTAGAAGCCTATAGCCAGAGTGATACCTTTTCACAAGAGCTTGAGTTTTGGCGACGTCAGGCTGAAGTTGATGTGCCAACCATAGCAAAAATAAAAGATAGCAGTGCAATACCGGGACGTTCTAAGGTGTCATTGTCTATGTCTAAAGCTGAGACAAGTGCTTTGTTGCAACAGAGCAACAACACCTACCGTACAAAAATTAACGAGCTACTCCTTTCGGGATTGCTGCTTGGTTTCAATCGCTTTGGTGGTCACCGCAGCATCAAAATAGACCTAGAAAGTCATGGCCGTAATGAAAACGCAGAGCAACTGGATTTAAGTCAAACCCTAGGCTGGTTCACCAGTATTTACCCACTTGTACTTGAATGTGAACAGCCTGAAGATCTATCGCAATTATTGCCAGCAGTGAAAGAACAATATCGACATATCCCTAACAATGGGCTAGGTTACGGTATAGCTAAATATATTGCGAAGGATAAGTTGGTAGCTGAGGGGGATAGTGCCTTATTAGCATTCAACTATTTGGGGCAGTTAGATCAAAGCTTTAGCCAAGACAGCAAGTTTAAGTTAGCTGAAGAGAGCATGGGCGATACAGTTAGTGCCAACCGCAAGATGGATCACACTTTATCGTTAGATGGGCTGGTATTAAATGGTAGTCTCAGCTTTTCACTAACATTTGACTGCAGCCTATATTGCAAAGAACAAATGAACGCTCTTCTAGAGCACTATATTCAGGCACTTAGTTCAATAGTTGAGCATTGTCGATCAATTAAGCATACTCGTTATACTCCATCAGACTTTCCTCTTGCGACATTGAGCCAGAGCCAGTTGGACAGCTGGGTGAAAGGTAAGAATGTAGAAGACATCTACCCCGCTACAGGTATGCAGCAAGGGTTGTTATTTCACTCGGCTCTGGAAAGTGGAGCATATGTCAATCAATCAGTTTTTGACTGCATAGAACTAGATGTTGATACTTTCAAACAAGCTTGGGAGCAAGTTCTAAAGCGACAAAGCATTTTCAGAACTTCGTTTGTTGGTATAGATGAAGGGAATGCTCATCAGCTCGTTAATTCAGATGCTAAAATGCCTTGGCATGAGGTTTCGCTGACACATATGGGTGAGTCAGAGCAGCTTAATGTTATCGAATCAATGCGTGTAGCAGATAAACAAACTGGCTTTGATATAGAGGTAGCGCCTTTAATGCGCATGCATTTAATTGATCTCGGTAATGGCCGCCACAGAGTTATCTGGTCTCATCATCATGCTTTGATAGATGGTTGGTCAACACCTGTTGTATTTAATGAAATCACCGAAGCTTATCGAGTGTTAAAGCAGGATGGAGTCTCTAAATTAGCTCCCGCGATAGAGTATCGTAGTTACATCGAGTGGTTATCTAAACAAGATCAAACAGAGGCAAAATCGTTCTGGCAAGCACAGTTGGCGAAGCAAGAAAGTCCGACAGAGTTTCCATTGGCTGATTGGTCAGATGCTGCAGATGAGGAGCTAATTCAGCGCGAGCTTATTTCATTTAGTGTAGCAGAAACAGCTAGTTTGGTGGAGCTTGCGAAATGTGCCCGAACAACAGTTAATGTCATTGTTCAAGCTGCTTGGGCACTACTTATATCTCGTTACACCAATAGAAGTGATGTCACAATTGGGGTAACAACGTCAGGAAGGCCACCTGAGCTAGCTGGGGTGGATGAAATTGTAGGTTTATTTATAAATACACTTCCTGCTTGTATCCATATTGATGCAACACTTTCTCTTGAACAATGGCTTCAATCATTGCAGCAATATCAAGTTGAGCGAGAGCAGTATAGTTATGTTCCGCTAAACGATATTAAACTATGGAGCGACCACTCGGATAACTTATTTGATACGTTATTAGTATTTGAAAATTTTCCTGTTGATGACTTTATTTCACAGAAGGTGGAGCAAGCTGGGCTAGATATCAGCCGTGTTGATGAGTTCGAAGAGACAAATTTTGCGGTTTGTTTGTTAGCCCATCTTACCGATGTTTTATCAATTAGAATGGAGTTTGACCCGTTAAAAATTTCGTCTAAATTCCGTCTCGCGATAACTCAACAGCTTAAGACAATTCTACTTAGTTTTGCAGAGGATGTACAAAGCCCGCTGAAACATGTTCGTATGATGTCACCAGAAGATACGTCGCTACTTGTATGTCAGCATGATACGGTTAAAAACAGTAACAACGAAGCAGTATTGATTCATGAGTTGTTTGAAAACCAAGCGCAAGAATCACCTGAAAAAGTGGCTTTGGAGTTTGCTGACTCAACCATGACGTACGGCGAGCTTAATACTAAAGCTAACCAGCTTGCCCACTACATACTCGCCTGTCAGAATGTGACACCTGATACGTTAATAGGTTTGTGTACAGAGCGGTCCATGGAGATGGTTGTTGGTATATTGGCCATCCTTAAAGCCGGTGCTGCATATGTACCAATTGACTCTAGCCTCCCTGAGGAACGTATTTCCTATATCTTGCAAGATACCGCACTAACTATGGTATTGACGCAATCATCGAGTCAAAAGTTTTTACCGAAATTTACAGGTAAGGCAGTGTTATTAGATGACTTGTTAACGTCAAAAGAGAACAAGTTGGTGGCGTACCCCACTACTAATCTTGTCGCCGAACGGGCGGCAAGTGAGATATCGAAGTTGGCGTACGTAATATACACATCAGGTTCAACTGGCAAGCCAAAAGGTGTATGTCAAACTCATCGTACAATCACCAACTTGTTACTGAATACGGTAGAGCTAAACTCTGGCAAAAAGACATTGCAGTTTACTCCATACACGTTTGATGTCTCAGTCCAGGAGATCTTTTCTGCGTTGAGCAGCGGCTCGACCCTAGCACTGATATCTCAAGCTGAAAAAGAGGACCTGTCTTTATTGGCATCTATGATTGTTGAAAAGGAAATTGAGCGATTGTTTGTGCCTCCTGTTGTACTGGATTATTTTGCGACAGAGTGGTTGGCAGAGGCGTCATTACCTAGGTGTTTGGAAGTGGTTTACTCTGCAGGAGAAAAGCTGGTTTTAACTCCAGGCATCAAGACACTATTGAATCAACTACCAATGTGCCAACTCGTCAATCATTATGGACCAACTGAGACGCATGTAGCGACTGAATTCATCATTGAAAGCTTAGAAAATGATGAGGTACCAATAGGACAGCCGATCGGCAATATGTTGGCTTTGGTTTTGGGTAAAAAGCAAGAGTTAGTGCCATTTGGTGGGGTCGGTGAGTTATACATCGGCGGTAAAGGCGTTGCTAAAGGTTACTTAAATGATGAGGAGCGAACTGGTCAACAGTTTATTGCTAACCCTTATTTTAACTGTTCGTCTGCGGCCGATTGCCGTTTATACAGAACGGGGGATTTAGTACGCTATTTGCAGGATGGAAATATCGAGTTTATCGGGCGTTCTGATGAGCAACTAAAAATCCGTGGATTTAGAATAGAGCCTGGAGAAATAGAATACCAATTAAACAAAATGGGTGAGGTCAACTCTTCACTTGTTATTGCTAAAGAGCTAGCGGGCAGTGCACAGCTAATTGCCTACGTTAAGCCTGAACAGTTCACTGCTATTGCGAGTGTGCAAGAATCATTTATCAATCAGCTTAGAGTTCAGATTAGGGCTGAACTACCTGAGTATATGGTTCCCAATACTTTCATTTTGCTTGAAGCTTGGCCTTTGACTGTTAACGGCAAAGTTGATAAACGGGTGCTTCCTCTGCCACAACTTAATTTAGGGCAAGACAGTTACATTCAGCCTAGCTCAGAAATTGAAGTCACGATTGCCAATGTTTGGGCTGAGTTACTCGATATGAACGCAGCAAAAATTAGTGCAGATGCCAACTTCTTTGAACTGGGAGGGCACTCTCTGTTGGTGATGAAGTTTATTGCCCAGATGAAAGAATTGGGATTAACTGTGACTGCTCGTCAGGTTATGGCCACTCCTCAACTTCACGCACTAGGTGAGCTTGTAAATGACGCAACGAATGAGCCATCACAGTCGTTCACTGCTGCGGCAAACTTGATCATGGAAGAAACATCGCTCATCACACCTGAGTTGTTGCCATTGTTATCTATGACGCAAGACGAGATTGATAATGTTGTTAACAAAGTTGAGGGTGGAACATCCAATATAGAAGATATCTATCCATTAGGTCCTTTACAGCAAGGTATGTTGTACCACCATTTATTGGATCAGGAGCAAGATCCTTACATATTGTCGTTGACTCTTAAGGTTGAAAGCCATGCAGCTTTGACGAAGTTCTTATCTGGACTGCAGTTTTTGATACAGAGGCATGACACATTACGAACTGTCTTCCATTGGGATAACTTGACTCAGCCAGTTCAAGTTGTTCAGCGACAATGTACACTTGAGCCGCGCTACATAGAGCTTCAATCCAATGAACAAGAAAATGCGGTAATAGAGCTTCAGCAACATAGAAGTCAGCGTATGGATTTGGCGGCTGCACCGTTAATGACTCTTATTGTTGGCCAAGGCAAAAAACTTTCTGGATATTACATACTGTTGGAGCATCACCACCTTGTAGTTGACCATGTTGGGTTAGAAATACTGCTTGAAGAAATGGTCGCATTTTTCAAATCCGAACAGGCATTGTTACCAGATGCAACGCCATATAGAAATGTTGTTGCATATGCCCAGCATCAAGCATCAAATAATGATGCAATAGAGTACTTTACTGAGCAGCTCAGCGATGTTGAAGAGGGGACTATTTTATATGATCTGAGTGACGTTAAACAAAGCGGCGTAAATGTTACTGAAAATAGCGAATTCCTGAATGAAGAGTTGTCACGTAACATTCGTGCTTTGGCTAAACTTAAAAAAATTAGTCCAGCAACCATCTTTCATACAGCTTGGGCACTTGTTGCAGGACAATGTTCAGGTAAAGACGATGTCGTATTTGGTACTGTTTTATCTGGCAGGCTACAAGATATTGAAGGGGCAGAGCGTAGCTTAGGGGTAACCATAAATACCTTACCTCTTCGCATATCATTAGGTCATTATTCGGCAGAAGCGTTAATCGAACAGGTGCATTCGAAGCTGCAAAGTTTACTGTTATTTGAGCAGGCATCCTTGACCGTTGCACAAGATTGCAGTGGGCTGCAACAAGGGGAGGTGTTATTTAACTCTTTGTTTAACTATAGACACTCAGCTCCAGTCGTATCTGACGCTTATGTGTTTGATGATTTTCTTCTATTTGATTCTGAAGATGGCACCAATTACCCGTTTTCGATTAGTGTAGACGACATGGGAGAGATCGGTGGCTTTAGATTAACCGCGCTTGTTTCATCTGCGCTCGATGCCAAAAAAATGTGGTCACATATTGATATTGCGTTAAGAGAACTATTACTTGCTGTCGATGAGCAAAGCGACAAGCAAGTCACTGAACTAAGCATTTTGCCAGGACACGAACAACTGAGTTTGTTGTCCAGTGCAAATAGCATGGAAGTGATTGTTCCTAAAGGAAAATGTATACACGAACTATTTGAAGTACAGGCCGCTAAAAACCCTGATTCAATAGCTGTTAGCTTCGCGGAACAGTCTATTACTTACGCTCAGCTAAATGCCAGAGCTAATCAACTTGCACATTATTTAATTGAGCAGCACAGGGTAGGAGCTGAAGTACTTGTCGGGGTGTGCATGTATCGTTCTATAGAGATGATTATCGGGCTGCTAGCAATTAACAAAGCTGGAGGTGCTTATGTGCCGATTGATCCACTGTATCCACAAGAGCGTTTGGCGTTCCTGTTAAAAGATGCATCACCAGCATTAGTTCTTACACATCAAAGCAGTCACAATTCACTAGAGTTTGACCATAAAGTACAAATTAAATTAGATGCTTCACTTAATATTTCTGTTGACGAAAATAATTTAGCGGTTTATTCGGAAGATGATCTAGAAAGTGATAACTCGGGGTTTAATGCTAAGAAATTGGCTTATGTTATTTATACCTCAGGTTCAACTGGCATGCCTAAAGGTGTTCTGATCGAACATGAAGGTCTGGTTAATACAATAGTGGATAATGCCGTCAGGTTTTCAGTATGCGCCAACAGCTGTTTTTATCAGGCGACTAGCTTTGGTTTTGATGCTGCGTCTTGGGTCATATGGATGAGTTTAACCAGTGGTGCCAAGATCAGGTTGTCTAGTACATTAGATATGCAATCAGAATTGGCTATATATCAGGATGTGACTCATCTGATGATGACTCCATCTATGTTGCAGTTAATCGTTCCAGCCTCAATAAGAGGCCTTCAAACAATTATTGTTGGTGGAGAGAAATGTGAATCTTCGCATATTGCAAGTTGGCTGGAAACTGGGGTGGAAGTATTCAATGCCTATGGACCGACTGAAGTTTCGATTTGTTGTTCGGTAGAGCAAGTTAAAAACACAGATGAAGTTGGTATAGGTGGTGGGATCTCGAATAGCCAGCTATTGGTGTTGGATCTACACCGTCGTCTTGTGCCAAATGGTGTTGTAGGCGAGCTATATGTCGGTGGCATGGGGTTGGCCAGAGGATACCTTAATCAGCCTGAGTTGACTGACGAACGTTTTATTGACAATCCATTTAAAGGTACAGCTGCAGCATGCAATGACAAAAAGCTCTATAAAACTGGAGATTTAGTCAAACGGTTGGCTAACGGAAGCTTAGTATTTATCGGGCGTGAGGATGAGCAGGTAAAAATTCGCGGTTTCCGTGTGGAACTGGGTGAAATCGAAAACTATCTGAATTTGCAAAATGAAGTGCACTCTTCAGTAGTCGTGACTCAACAAATGAATGGTACCAATAGAGTTATAGCATACATTAGACCTGAATCTACAGAGCTTGATGACACTGTGTATCAATCGCTTGTTCAGACACTGCAGGGCCGGCTGGAAAACTCATTGCCAGACTATATGATACCAGCGTGTTTCGTTAGAGTTGTGCAATGGCCACTTTCTCCTAATGGAAAGGTGGAGAAGCATGCTCTTCCAGAACCCGATGTATCACCTTACTTAGTATCAAAAACTAAGCCTGCTACAGATGTAGAGATAAAACTAAAGGAAATATGGGCGAATTTACTTGATGTAGAACCAGAACAAATTTACCGAGAGTCCAGCTTTTTCTCAGCTGGAGGAAACTCATTATTGGTCGTGCGACTAGCGACATTGGTGTCAGAGTGTTTTGATTTAACACAGGCTACGCTGAATATTAACGACATATTCCAGTTCCCGTTTTTAGCGGAAATGGCTGAACAAATTAACATGGCACAAGAAAGCGAAAAGAGACAAAAACTCATCGAAACTATGGCGCTAGATAAAGAAGTAGAAGAGGGAGAGTTTTAGTGATTGCGGAGTCAATACTCAAAGTTTCCAACGAGCAAGGTGTTTTGCTTTACGTCGAATCAGGGAAGTTAAAGTTTAAAGCTAAGGCTGGCGCTTTAACCACCGATTTAAAAGAAAGAATTAAAGAAAATAAAGATGCGATTATTGCGCATCTCGAGAAGAGGAGTGATCTCGATTCCGCTGGCAGCACCATGTCCAAAATCAAAAAAACGGGGATGAAACAAGGCGAGCTATCGTTTGCTCAAAAGCGTTTATGGTTTTTGGACAAGCTACAGGGGAGCTCACCTGAATACAATTTACCGATGGCGTTTAATGTTGTTGGACGGTTTAACTTAAGTAAAGCCGAACAAGTGTTAAATCAAATTATTGAACGTCACGAGATTTTACGCACAGTATATTTGGAGCATTCCGGCAAGTCGATTCAGGTAGTTAAAGATAATGCATCGTTTAAGATCACTTTACTGGACTCATCTCAGAAGGCCTTACAAGATCAAGAGGAGTTTGTTCGTCAACGACTCAAAGCAGACGCTGTTAAGCCTTTTGATTTAGCAAAGGACTTGATGTTAAGGGTGACCTATATCCAACAAAGCAAGGATTTAGGTGTTTTGCTATTTAATATGCATCACATCGCCTCTGATGGATGGTCGATGCAAAACCTAGCAAAGGAGTTTGTCACAGCATACTATAGTCGAAGTGATGTCGCGTCACTATTTCCTCCGTTAAAGGCTCAATATTTGGACTATGCGCAGTGGCAACAGGAATGGATTGAATCAGGCTTGGTTGATAAACAAATGGGTTATTGGCAAGCACAACTGAATGATACTCCCGTAGTACATAACCTTCCACTCAGCAAGCCAAGGTCTGGATCCTCTCAAAATATCGAAATTTGTATAGATAAGCAGTTACCAGCAGAAACGGCTAATAAGTTGCAACGTTACGCGATGAAGAAAGGACTTACACCGTTCATGCTACTCCATGCAGCATTTGCTTGGGTACTCTCGAGACATAGCGGTGTTAAAGACATTGTGATGGGAACGCCTGTAGCTAATCGGTTGAGTAGTGAACTGAATGAACTAATTGGCTTCTTTGTCAATACGTTGGTTTTGAGAGTTAATACTGACTTTGAATGCTTGGATGAATACCTGGAACATGTTCGACAAACCAATATTGATGCACAATCAAATCAACATGTGTCATTTGAGCAAATAGTTGAGAAGCTTAAAGTAGAACGCACACCATTACATGCCCCAGTATTTCAAATTATGGTAGCTATGACGACGGACTATGGTCAGGCAAACTATGATGTCGTCAGCGGCCATTCTGACAGTGTTGTATTTGAGCAAATTGAAGAAAGTGTATCATATGCAAAGTATGACCTTGATCTGGATTTTACCCTTGCAGATAAAGGCATAACTATTCGTTTGGCCTATGATAGCGGACTATTCGAGCACAGCTACATTGACAGACTTTGCTCACACTTGGCTAATACATTGACTCATATAGTGGAAGGTGAAGTCAATCAGTTGCAATCTATAAATATATTCTCAGAGCAAGAAATGGAACGGCTCCTTAGCGTAGGAGATATTAGGGAGAATAGAGAAAATAACTTATTGCTCCATGAGCTAATTGAAAAGGCGGCAAGACAATATCCAGAGCGGCTTGCGGTCGTATATGAAGATACGCATCTGAACTATCGAGAGCTGGATGTTCATGCAACTAAATTAGCATGTAGCCTACGCGATGCGGGTTTAAACAAGGGAGATTATGTTGCCACATATTTGACTAGAAGTCTTAATATGCCGGTTAGCTTTTTGGCAATATTAAAAGCGGGTGGTGTATACGTACCAATTAACCCTACGTTACCGGATGAGCGAATTACCTCCATATTGGATGAAGCCGATATTAACTTTGTCTTGGCACAGAGTAGCTTATCTAAAGCTTCATTTTTAAAAAGCAGAAGTGTGATTGAGCTAGAATCAGGTTCAATCATAAAGGCTCCTGAACCTAGCCAAATCTATACCCTAAATCGCACTGTTGAATCTTGTGATCTCGCCTATTGCATATTTACATCTGGCACTACAGGTAAACCCAAAGGCGTAATGATTGAGCACAACTCAATCGTCTCTCTTTATCAAGGCTGGCGTGAAGTTTTCGACTTGGAAGTCGGTGTTCGATCTCACATACAGTTGGCGGAAGTTGGTTTTGATGTGTCGATAGGTGACATGGTTAGATCGCTTTGCTCTGGCGGAAAGCTTGTTATTTGTCCCAAGGATATCCAGCTAGAAGCTCCCAAGTTATTCGAGCTTATGACTAGAGAGCAGGTCGATATTGGTGAGTTTGTTCCTGCGTCATTAAGGTTACTTTGCGATTATCTGGAACAAAATAAGCGACGGTTTCCAAATCTTAACTTTTTAATTGTTGGCTCGGATGCGTGGAATGTCCAGGATCATCAAAAAGTTCAGGCTGTCTTGCAAGAACGTACAACTTTAGTGAACTCTTATGGTTTAACTGAGTGTGCGGTCGACAGTACATATTATATCGATGAACCTAACCAGCTAGCTGATTACCAGCCTAATACCGCACTAATAGGCAAGCCGTATCCGAATGTTCAGCTCTACATTTTAGATGAACAAAAACGGCTTCAGCCAGAAGGCGTGGTCGGAGAATTATATGTCGGAGGCGATTCTGTCGCCCGTGGCTATTTTAATAATTCAAAATTAACTCACGAAAAGTTTGTTGAAAACCCTCATGTGGTAGGCGAGCGGCTATTCAAAACTGGCGACCTGGTTAGAATGAATGTTTGCGGTAATCTAGAATATTTAGGAAGAAATGACGACTGTTGCAAAATTAGAGGGTTCAGGGTTGAATTAGGTGAAATTCAGCAGAGAATAGAGACTCATGCAGTGGTAGACTCCTGCTTAGTTGTCGCTGAACAAAGCGAAAATAGAGGTCCTACGCTTTTCGCTTATATTGTATTAATCAAAGAGCACGCTACTGAACAAGTTTTATTGCACAAGGAAATTACTACAGACTTAAAATCAGTTTTGCCTTTGTACATGCTCCCTCAGGCGATAGTTACTGTTGATAAATGGCCACTGACACATAACGGCAAGATAGATAAAAAAGCCCTGCCAAAACCAGATTTCAATTTAATAGCCGAGTCCTATGTTGCACCAGAGACTGAGGTTGAACATACTTTGGTCGGAATTTGGTCAGAACTATTGAACATTGACGTGGATAAGGTCAGTACTACATCGAATTTCTTTGACTTAGGTGGACATTCATTACTAAGCATTCGCTTAGTCTCAAGCATTCGTAAATGCTTTGCAGTGGAATTGCCTATTCAGGCAGTATTTGATGCGACAACTTTAGCTGATTTATCATTAACTGTTACCCAGCATCAAGGGGGAATAGCGCTAGCGCCACTGGATATTATCCCAAGAGATAAAGAATGTTATGCGGTGTCTTTTTCCCAGCAGCGCTTATGGTTTATTGACCAATTGCAAGGTGGGACGCCAGAATACAATATGCCAATGGCCTTTGAAGTACAGGGGCAGTTAAACCTTTCATGGTTAACAGAGGTTTTCACTCACATCATCGCACGTCACGAAGTACTCAGAACGGTTTATGTAGAATCGCAAGGAGAGGCAACGCAGCATATTCGCCAAATGTCTGATATAGAGTTTGCTGTTAATGAGATTGAACTAGCCCATCTCACAGAGGAAGCACAATTAAGTGAAATCAAAACACATGTAGAGGCGGACATTGTTACCCCATTTGATTTAGCTTTTGACGTGATGGTGCGCGTGAGTTATTTACACACTGCGAAGGATGCGGGGGTGTTGATCTTTAACATGCATCACATCGCCTCAGACGGCTGGTCGATGGAGGTCCTTGCTAAAGAGTTCTTTACTTTGTATGAAGCATTTAGTCAAGATCAACCTAGTCCATTACCTGAGCTTGATATCCAATACGCGGATTACGCTCATTGGCAACGCACCCATTTAGAAGGACAGGTGTTAGATAAGCAGCTGGATTATTGGACTAAGCAGCTCGATGAGGTGTCGCCAGTCCACAGTTTACCATTGAGCCATACACGACCTGAGAGCAAATCGCATCTGGGTGCGGTTGTTAGGGGGAGCTTATCGGCTGATGTGAGTAAAAAGCTGCTGACTCTTGCAAAACAT
This sequence comes from Pseudoalteromonas sp. 2CM41L, assembly GCF_023161905.1. NCBI lineage: Bacteria > Pseudomonadati > Pseudomonadota > Gammaproteobacteria > Alteromonadales > Pseudoalteromonadaceae > Pseudoalteromonas > Pseudoalteromonas sp. 2CM41L. The sequence continues at coordinate 23,863 of NZ_JALNTN010000024.1, read as the reverse complement.
CACTATTTAACGCCCTTTATGTTATTGCATGGCGCGGTGTCTTTACTGTTATCGAGGCACAGTAATTCGAGTGACATAGTTATAGGCACACCGGTGGCGAATCGACTGCAAGCAGAGCTTGAGCCATTAATTGGCTTTTTTGTAAATACTCTTGTGCTGCGTGCAGACACTGAATATGAGAGTCTATCAGCGTATTTTGCCCATATTAGGGAAGTAAACTTAGGTGCGCAATCGAATCAAGATGTCCCATTTGAGCAATTGGTCGAGCGGTTAAATACCCCAAGAAGCGTTGCCCATACGCCTTTATTCCAAATCATGTTGACGACCAACACAGATTACGGGGTGAACTATGATAGTAACTTAGATACGATGACATTATCTGATGTCACGCTTTCTCCTTATCAGTCAGACACGATACAAGCGAAGTTTGATTTAGACATAGACATGAGTATCAGTGATGAGGGGGTAGGTGTTAATTGGACGTATGATGTCAGCGTGTTTGATGAAGCAAATATCCAGAGACTGAATGAGCATTTATGTCGCCTGCTAACGGAGCTCAGCGAAGTAACACAAGAGGATGTAAAGCTCCATAGCTTGGCGGTGTTATCAGCGCAAGAGGAACACCACCTAATTACAGAGTTAAATAACGCCAAGGTGGATTATCCAAAGGAAAAGTGTGTCCATGAGTTGTTTGAGCAACAAGCGCGGGAGAATCCGGATAATGTCGCGGTTGTGTTTGAAGATAGCCAACTAACCTACAAACAATTAAATGAGAAGGCCAACCAATTAGCTCATTACTTGGTAGAGCAACAAAATGTTATGCCTGAGACCTTAGTGGGGTTATGTGTTGAGCGCTCACTGGAGATGGTAATAGGTATATTGGGGATCCTCAAAGCGGGAGGTGCGTATTTGCCAATAGACCCGAATTACCCACAGGCGAGATTGGAGTATATGGTAGAAGATGCGCAGCTTGGAGTAATTGTCAGCCATGCACAGACGAGGGATACACTCAATAATTACACCGGCAAAATCATCGACCTAGATAACAAGGCGGTATACACAGATTGTGACATAAGCAACTTAGATAAGGCTGCATTAGGTCTGAGCTCCTCACACTTAGCGTATGTGATTTATACGTCAGGGTCGACGGGTAACCCGAAGGGGGTGATGGTCGAGCATACAAGTCTTTATGCATTGATGACTGAGATGAGTACATGGTTCAGTGATGCCCAATGCGTAGGTTGGTGTGCAAATTACGTATTTGATGCCTCACTGCAAGGTCTACTTTATTTATTTTTAGGTCGTAAGGTTGACTTGATACCAGATCAAATAAAAAAACAGCCGACTCAATTGCAGGCATATATTGAGTCACACCATATTGAATTACTTGATTGTACTCCAAGCTTACTTCAATTTTGGATAGATGGATGTGCAGACTTTACCCCGCCACATTTACTTATCGGAGGGGAGGCAATATCAAAAGAGCTGTGGCAAACCCTTTGTGAGTATGAAGATAAAGGTGTGCTAGCTAGAAATGTCTATGGCCCGACAGAGTGCACGGTGAATGCAACGTATGCTGATGTTGTTAAAGGGCCGGTAAGTATAGGCCAAACACTCCCTTATGCTGAAGCCCATATCTTAAACGCACAAAATAGTCAAATTTTAACGCCTAAGGGTTCTATTGGTGAGCTTTACATAGGTGGGGCTGGTCTGGCTCGAGGCTACTTAAATCGACCAGAGCTGACAGCGGAGCGCTTTATTGAGAATCCGTATTACGATAAAGAAGATCCGAACAGCTCCATGCGTTTGTATCGCACTGGAGATTTGGTGCGGTACTTACAGGATGGGAATTTAGAGTTCATCGGTCGTGCAGATAACCAAGTTAAAATTCGTGGTTTTCGCATTGAACTAGGAGAAGTTGAGTCGCAACTGTCAGGGCAGTCAAGTGTTGATTCCGCCTTGGTAATGACGAAGCAGGTGGCAGGAAGTGAGCAACTTGTTGGCTATATCAAGCCGAGTGTTGAGCTGGAACAAGACGCGTTTGGGGCGCTTATCTCAGAACTGAAGTCGAGCGTAACGAGCCACCTACCGGATTACATGATGCCTAGTATGCTGATGGTGGTGACAGAGTGGCCATTGTCGCCTAATGGCAAGGTTGACATAAAGGCTTTACCAGATCCAGATGTTAGCAGTCTGCAAGGTGAGTATGATGAGCCAGAGACGGAGACTGAGCATGTATTGGTGGCCATTTGGTCAGAGTTATTGAAGATTGAGGCGGATAAGATCAGTACGACAGCAAACTTCTTTGATTTAGGTGGTCATTCGTTAATGGCGGTGAAGTTAGTCAGTGAGATCCGAGATCAGTTAGGCGTAGAAATGTTAGTCAGGGCGATCTTCGAGCAGTCAACGATCAAGGAATTGGCACAGTCGGTCACAATGCAGCCTGAGCAGGCGAAGCGACCGAAGCTATGTGCGATTCCCAGAGATCAGGCTAGTTACCCATTATCGTATGCCCAGCAGCGCTTATGGGTGATAGACCGAATGCAAGGTGGAAGTAGCGCATACAATATGCCGATGGCATTGCGGATAGAAGGGCACTTTGATGAGGCCATTGCAGCGCAGGCGCTGGAGCATATTATTGCCCGTCATGAAGTGCTGCGCACGGTTTTTCAGGAGCATCAGGGAGAAGTCAGTCAGGTGATTCGTGCTGATGTTGAGTTTGTGCTGGCGAAGCAGGATGTCAGTGGATTAACAGACACTCAACAGGCGGCGGCCATTGAGCAATATGTGGCTGAAGAGAGCCGTCGGCCATTCGATTTAACCCAAGATGTCATGCTACGAGCCGGGTTCATCAGACAACATCAAAATGCAGGGGTGCTGTTTATTAACATGCATCATATAGCATCTGATGGCTGGTCCATGTCAGTGCTGACTCAAGAGTTTATGGCAGCATATGGCAGCTTGGCTCATGGAGACCGCGTAAGTTTAGCGCCATTGCTATTACAGTATGTGGATTACGCTGTTTGGCAACGTATGTGGCTAGAAGAAGGGGTGCTAGCGCAGCAATTGTCTTATTGGCAGACGCAACTGGCAGACGCGCCAGCTTTGCATGGCTTACCGTTAGATTATGAACGCCCAATGCGAAAACAACATCAAGGGGATGTGGTAAGTCATCAATTATCGAGTAATGTGGCAAAGCTACTGACCCAGTTTGCAAAGCAACACGGTATGACACCATTTATGTTGATGCATGGTGTATTAAGCCTGGTTTTGGCAAGACACAGTTGCAGTCATGACATCGTGGTTGGCACACCTGTAGCGAATCGCAGAGAATCCGCGCTATCGCCATTAATAGGTTTTTTTGTGAATACCCTGGTTCTGCGTACGCACACTTGCGCGGATACTGTATCGGAGTATTTTGCTCATGTTAAAGAAGTGAACTTAGCAGCACAGGATAATCAGGATGTCCCGTTTGAAACTGTAGTGGAGAAACTAAAAGTTGCGAGGGATGAAGCTGCGAATCCACTATTTCAAATTTTATTGTCGATGAATATCAATGAAAAATATGTCGCCGAACATCAAGGCTGGCGAATCTTTCCATTGGAAGAAAACAATAACGTTGCCAAATTTGATCTGGATATATCCGTTGAGTTAGGTGATCAAGGTATATCGATAGCATGGACATACGATACGGCGCTATTTAAGGCTGCAACTATAAGCCGATTAAGCCAGCATTTAGAAAACGCCTTATGCTCTTTGGTGCAAGAACAACCACATCTGTTAGCGGATATCAGAATGCTGTCAGCAGATGAGTTAACGTTTCTGACTGAGCAAGTTGCGGGAGATAGAAAAACAGAGAGTCACTACAGATTAGTGCATGAAGTGTTTGAAGCAGAGGTAGCGAAGGCAACTGAACAACCAGCGATTACCTGTGACGGACGAACCTTGACGTATGCAGAGCTGAATGCGTTGGCAAATCAAGTCGCCCACTTGTTGGAACAGCGTTTATCTGCATTCAGCAAGGTAGTGGGTATTTGTATGGAACGCAGTGTAGAGACAATAGCAGCGATGTTGGGAGTCATGAAGTCAGGGCGAGCGTACGTGCCAATCGATCCAACTACCCCAAGTGAGCGCGTCAAGTATGTGATGGAGGAGACAAAGGTAGATATCGTGTTGAGTCAACGTCACTTAGCGGCAAGGTTAGCAAACTTGGGAAATGTTCAGTTGTTGTGCCTAGATGAGCCGATGTTACTGGCTGGACAGGAGGCATCTAACCTAAGGCATGTGAAGGTCACGCCATCATCATTGGCTTATGTAATGTATACCTCAGGCTCAACCGGAAAGCCAAAAGGCGTGATGATACAACACGAGTCGATAGTGAATATGGCCACTCAGCCAGACTTTGTCGATTTTACGGCAACAGAAGCAGTATTATCCATGGCAACTCTTGTGTTTGACGGCAGTTTAATCGATTTGTATTACGCCTTATTTAACGGCAAGCACTTAGTGATGTTGACGGAAGCGGAACGGCTAAATGAGGGTAGTTGGTTAAAGTTAAGTGAGCAGCACAATACCTCATTCTCGTTTATCCCAACGGCACTATTCCACCAACTAGTCAGCCAAGGCTCTACAGTGTTTGAAAACTTAACGCAGGTAGCGATTGGTGGCGAAGAGGTTAAGCAAAATATATTAGATGTATATTTTGAAAGATACCCTGAGAATATTGTAATAAATGGTTATGGACCAACAGAAGTAACGGTGTTTGCAACGTTTGAGCAATTGACAAAGGACAATAGTCAGGCGTCATTAGGCAAACCAATAGTGAACAGTCAGTGTTATGTATTAGACCATGCATTGAATTTAGTGCCATTGAGTACTATTGGGGAAATGTGTATAGGAGGTGTTGGACTGGCCCGTGGATACTGGAATAGCGAGAGCTTGACAGCTCAGGCGTTTGTTGCGAATCCATATGGAGAAGGGTGCTTGTATCGAACAGGGGACTTGGTGCGATTTAATGCAGCTGGAAAACTGGAGTACAAGGGGCGTAAGGATGAACAAGTCAAGATACGGGGCCACCGAATAGAACTGAGCGAAATAGAATATCAGCTGACGCAAGTTGCTGAGGTAGAGCAAGCAACAGTAGTGGTAGTAAATGAAGTTGGGGCGGAGCCCTATTTGGTGGGGTATCTAACAGGCCTTGGAGACGGCCAAACGCTGTCAGGAGCGGCGAGTGAACATATAGCATCAGTGTTACCAGACTACATGTGTCCTTTGGGGTATATGGTCTTGGAACAACTACCGCTGACACATAATGGCAAGGTCGATAAAAAAGCCCTGCCAATGTATTCACTTTATTCTACAGATGTCAGTGAAATGAATGAACTTTGCTCGCCTCTTCAGAAAAGACTAGCAAGTATTTGGAGAGAAATTCTGACTGTGTCAGAAGATAGGATACATGCTAACTCTGATTTCTTTGCCTTGGGCGGTAATTCATTGTCCATATTAAAGCTAATTTATCAAATAGATAAGCATATTGGGGTTGAGCTAGATGTTGCCGATGTCATGCAGAACCGGACCATCAGTAAAATGGAGTTACATATCAAGAGTGGTTCAAACCAACCGTGGCAACCCCTCATAGAGATGCTAACCAAAAGCAAACGAGTTGAGAAGCTTGCGGTAATAATCCCTGGAGCAGGGATGACTCCAGCGGCTTATTCCGTTCTTGCTGAACAGTATTCATGGTGCGACATGGTGCTTGGAGTTCAACCCAGAGGGCTGAGGCAGGGCCAAACTCCATTTGACGATATCAACGAGTTACTTCGAGTGTTAGAAGTGACGCTTCAAACTTATTTAGTTTATGACTTACAAGAAGTTTTTGTTGTTGGCCACTCAATGGGTGGAGTAGTTGGATTTGAACTTGCATGTAGGTTGGAACAGTCCGGAATAAAGGTCAGTTTAGAGTTGTATGAAACCCTTTTGGATCCCACAGGCTCAATCGGAGTGAACTTTGATGAAATTCAGACTAAGCCAACAATCAGTAATGACATTTTTGACAGAGTAGAAAGCGTTTATAATGGACAGTTGAAAATGCTATCCCATTACAAGCCAAGTGGTTGCTTTGGTGGTTCATGCAGAATGTTTTATGGAAGCCATAGCGACATTTGGCAAAAGCACTTAATAGATATCAATAATACATGTCAGAAATATTTTAATAAAAAAATACAAATGCTTGAACTAATAGGAGATCACTATTCAATATTAGATGCTGTGATAGAGCCTGCTGCTTTGAGCGACACCAGTAGTGGTGTACGAAAATAAAATAAATAGGAAAAATTATGTTTAGCTTTGGTCGATTTGACAAGGTGGATCACCTTGCAATTGCAGTCTACGACTTGGATAAAGCCGTTGACTATTATACAGGGGTGCTGGGGTATTCTTTTAAAGAAAGAAGGCAAACAAACGGTGAATATAGTGGGATGAAGTCAGCGGTTCTAGAGGGACAAGATTTTTCGATTGTACTTTTAGCTTCCGACGGAAGAAACTCACAAATAACTAAATTTTTGTCCAACTTTGGGCCAGGAGTTCAGCATGTGGCGTTTTCAGTTGATGATATTGAGGTCGTTTATGATGAACTGTTAGATAAAGGTATTGAGTTTTCAACCCACATTATAAAAGGCCCGGGTTTAAGACAGGTTTTTACAAAGCGGGACGAAAATAGCGGCATGATGTACGAGTTTATTGAGCGATGTGGTAACAAGTACTTTGATGAAGACAATATTACTTCGCTTTTTAGCCAATTAGAACAAGCTGGCCAGTATTAGTAAAGGGGTATGACACAATGTACAAATGTAGTGAGGTTATGAACTTCTTAAATGAAATATCGTACCAATATCCAAGTGCTGACTCATTGGCGTCTGGTAGACCCAATGAAGACCATTTTGACAGCATAAACTTTAAACAATATGAGCAAGCTTTTATAAAATACTTTTCAGAAAAGAAAGGGATTCAATCTGAACGTGCTGAAAAGTTATTATACCAATACGGCCCTACAGCAGGTATTGCCAATGAGATATTCAAAACTTATCTAAGTAGTCAGTTTGAGATCAGTTGTGAGGCTGAGCATATTATCATCACCAATGGCTGCCAGGAAGCGCTAACTTTGCTGATAATAGAGTTTCTAAAAGCTGAGAGCGACTACATCTTGATTCCAGAGCCTAGTTACATCGGTATTTCCGGTATTGTGAAAGCGCTTGGAAAAAACATGAAGCCTGTTTCCATGCTGCGCTACGATCATAATGTTAATCAGTATGTAATCGACCTCAATACTTTGGAGTTGAACATTCTGTTGCTTCGAAATTCAAATAAGTGTCCAAAACTCATTTATCTAAACTTAGAGTTTAATAACCCCCTTGGTTTTAGTGTTTCCGAGCAAGATAAATTAGCTCTTTTAGCACTCTGTCAAAAGTATGATATTGCAATAATAGAGGATAATCCTTATGGGCTCTTCAACTTTGCAGAGCAGAGAGTGCCAACTCTCAAGTCTCTGGATAATGATAACCGTGTTTTTTATATTGATTCGTTTGCCAAAACCTTGTGTCCAGCCTTACGAGTAGGTTGCTTGGTATGCCCTGCAGGGAGGGAGAAACAAGTGAAGTCTCTGATTGAATTGAAGAGCTTCGTTTCTGTAAATACAAGCCAGTTATCACAAAGCATTATTATGGGCTTCCTTCTCAATAATAGTTTTAATTTTAAAGGCAAGCTTGAAACGGCTAATAAAGATTATTTTGATAGAAGAAACGCGATGTTATCCGCTTTAGAAAAGCACTTTGGTTTGTTAGAAAGTGTTAGTTGGAATATCCCTGGAGGTGGCTTTTTTCTGGTCATTAATACGCCATGGGAGTTTACCTTTAATGATGTTGAAGAGTGTGCGAGAGATTTTGGTGTCATATTCATGCCTGTCAGCTTTTTTGCAAATGAAGATATGCATTGGAGCAAAGTCATTAGGTTAGCTTATAGTAATCTGGATGTAGCACAGATTGAAGTTGCGGTTAGCAAGTTAGCGAAGTTTTTAGTACATAAGCAGCAAACGTCCCAGAGCACTAAGAGTGAGATAGAATATGTGTTATAATTTAGATAAAAATAATGTTAAAGAGGTTATGCTTGCACAGTTTTCGGCTTGTGGGGTGGATGCTGAGCAAGCCTATATTATTTCGGAACACCTTATTCAAGCCAGTCTTTGTGGCATAGATACTCATGGCATCTCGTTGTTTAAAACTTATCTTAAAGAGTTTCAACAGGGGCAAGCTAATATAAAGCCTGACTTGAAGTGGGAAAGGGAAATGCCAGTAAGTGCACTGTTGGACGCTGACGGTGCAAATGGTGTTTATGCTGCAGACTTAGCAATGAAAAAAGCGATAGAAAAAGCTCAGACAACAGGAGTAGGTATTGTTGTTGTTAAAAACTCTAATCATTTTGCTGCAGCTTCAAATTACACCAGATTAGCGTCTGATAAAAAACTCATTGGTATGTGTATGAGCAACAGTGATGCACTGGTTGCTTTAATTGGTGGTAAAGATCCTTTTTTAGGTACTAATCCGATTGCATTTTCTGCTCCAGGTAAAAAGAGTAGTGGGTTTGATTTTGATATGGCAACCAGTCAGATATCCTACACCAAACTCTCTAGAAGTATTGCAAGTGGGGAACCTATTACACCGGGCTGGGGAGCGGATAAACAGGGAGTTGATTTAGCTGAGCAAAAGGGAGTGTTTAATGCGTTACTTCCTTTAGGCGGTTATAAGGGGCAAGCTCTTGGGTTCATGGTTCAGATGCTAACATCTGTGTTGGCAGAAGACATGCCATTTGACCATAATATGTCACATTTATACACTGAGCCATTTGATAAACCACGACAGGTTTCCCACTTGATGTTGGTTATTGAACCTGGATTATTTATGGAGTATGATAAATACACAGAGCGAGTCGACTTACTACTTGAGCTGGCAAAGGAGCATTCACCAGAAGGGATGATCAGTGGTGAAAAAGAACGCTTATCTAAATTACAGCGTACTTGTCACGGTATTCCAATCTATGAAGAAGACATTCCTTGGTTTTCTGAAATCGACAGGAGCGAAGGAGTTGCTTGAGCCTATTAACACTAAATAAATGTATGCTGCTTATGACTTGAGAGTACTTAAGTCAAACTAATAATAATAATTTTTGCTCTATGGTTATACTCGAAATGGAAGACAATAAAAAATACTATCTAAAAGAAAGTGTGTATGCAGAACCTCTTATCAACAACTGGTATGCGTGGTCGTATTTACTCTCCCCAATCACATATTCACTCTATTTGAAGAACACTCATCGCCGTTTACTAAATTCATTTTTAAATAATGCTGAGCTGCATATTCTTGCCAATACCAATAAAGCAATGTCTGGCGGTGGTGAGTTCGTAAACTGTACACGTGAGGATTATAACGCAATAAAGGCGCATTACGACAGACTCGCCGAAGAGTATGGAGATTTGATTGAAGTAGCTGATGATATTAAAAAGCTTGACCAAATGCTGTTAGCACATCAGTCTGGTGAATCATTAGAACCTCTGTACGGTGATATTCCACCAAGCCTAAAAGGGTTTGTGGAGCTACTGATGGATCGTCAGCATCGACCAGACTATCGCATCATTGAGTCACTGGTTTATAGCAGTCCCTTATATAAAGAATCAATTCAGAGTATGTGTTTTGGTATAAATGAAGGTGACAAAGAGCGAGCATTTGTATTTAGTACACCTCGTATAAACTATACTCAAAGATTAAAGATTAATCAGCCTTTCAACTCTCAGTTTTGGGATAAGCTTTTTCGATTAAGAACTAGTCCGCTACTAGGTTCTGAGGTTAAAGTGTTATTTTCAGGCGTGGATACTGAAGGACTACTTTCCTTTGAAAGCTTATTTACCGAGTATGAGCCTGCACAACCTAACCCTAAACAAATAAAGTCTGCTCGAATTACTTATGTTGGACACGCTGGGCTATTAATTGAGAGTAAGCAGTCGAATGTTTTGATTGACCCTATGATAGGTGTTCCCAATGAGTTAAATCGTGATGACATGATTTCCTATTCTCAACTACCTGAAAAAATTGATTATGTGCTGTTAACTCATAACCATTCTGACCATGTTCACTTTGAAACCTTATTGCAACTTAGAAGTCGAATTGGAAAAGTTGTAGTACCTAAGAATAATGGTGGTGGGCTATTGGATCCATCACTAAAGCTTATGCTTTCTCGAATTGGATTTGACGTTGTTGAGGTGGATGACTTGGAAGAAATCGTCATACCAGATGGAAAAATTTTGAGTATTCCATTTCTTGGCGAACACGGCGATTTAAATATTAGAAGTAAAGCTGGGTGGTTTATCGAGATTAATGACAAAAAGATTTATGCCGGTGCCGACTCTTCGAATTTGTCTCCAGAAATGTTTATGTATGTCAAGAAATTGATAGGTGAGCTAGACGTATTAGCAATAGGAATGGAATGTGTTGGTGCACCATTCACTTGGGCGTATGGCGCACTATTTACTGACAAAGTTCATAAACAAGTCAAAGAAAGCAGAAGGCTTAACGGGACCGACAGTGCTCAAGCACTGGATATGGTAGATACGTTCAAGCCAAAACAAGCGCTGGTTTATGCACTTGGATACGAAAGTTATTATGGTTACATGATGGGGATGGATTATTCAGATGACTCGAAACAAATTGTGGAGTCAAAGCGCTTCTTGGAGCAATGTAAAGAGAAAAATGTAACAGCGAAGTTGCTTACTGAAAAGTACACACTGGACTTAATTTAGTTAATGCCTAGGTTAGATAAAATAATAAAAGTAAATAACTTCAATGTAAATATTAAAAGAGTTGAAAGTACTTTCCACGCCAATTGAAAGCAAAATGGACAGTACTTTGTTAAGGGAAATTACGTTAAAAATGAAAATTCAAGACTTAGTGAAAATAGGGGAAACACCGCTAATCCATCACATAGAGACTAAAGGGGTTAGGCCTTTAGTATGGGCTCAGGAAAATAAGGATGCTGTCCATAACTTACTGGATGAAAATGGAGCGTTGTTAATTAAAGGGCTAAAGATAATCAGTTCTAAACAGCTTAGTCAGTTCTTGCAAACCATATTTGGTGACGAATTGCTTGATTACTCTTATCGTTCGACACCTCGTAAAGAGTTAGGTAGCAAAATTTATACGGCGACAGAGTACCATAGAAGTGAAACCATCCCTTTACACAATGAAAACTCATATAGTGATGAATGGGCTCGGCACATAGGTTTTTTCTGTATGTTACCTTCTTCAAGTGGTGGTCAAACACCTATTGCAGATGGCGAAAAAGTTTATCAACAGTTACCCGTTCACATTAAAGATAAATTTGAACAAAAGGGTGTTATGTATGTCCGTAATTATTCAGATATTGATCTGCCTTGGACAGAAGTTTTTCAGACAGATTGCAAAGAACAAGTATCGGAAATATGCAGAAAGAGAAATATCAAGTGTTTGTGGCTTGAAGACAATAGACTAAGAACTTCACAAATTAATCAAGCTATTGTAGTTCACCCAGTCAGCGGCAACAAGGTATGGTTTAATCAAGCACATTTGTTTCATATTAGTCGGCAAGACCAGGAAGTTCAAGATAGCTTGTTATCAACATTGGGGTACGAATTTTTACCCCGCAATGCCTACTATGGTGACGGTACCCCTATCGAGACTGTATATTTAGATGCTATTCGCCAAACGTACGAAGATGTAAAAATAAGTTTTGATTGGCAAAAATCAGACATAATGTTACTTGATAACATGCGCTTTGCTCATGGGCGAACTCCGTTTGATGGCGAACGTAAAATTTTAGTCGGAATGGCTAATGCGTGCCAGAGTAATCAGGGGAGTTAGCTACGTGAACAATCGCTTCCCATTGTTATTTAGAGCGACATTATTTGTGTTGCTTCCGCTATTATGTGTCGCGAGCTATTTTTATTCTCAATTGAGTCAATCTGTACCAGATTACGGAACCGTATATTCGATTGAAAATGAAGAAGTTAAGGCAAACATTGCGTTTTCAAGTGATGGTGTTCCTCACGTACAAGGTCAGAATATTAAGGACCTTTTTTTCGCCATAGGGTACACCCATGCAATGGAAAGGCTTTGGCAATTAGAAGTGAGCCGCAGAATAGCTGATGGAACCCTGAGCCAAGTTATGGGTGAAGCCGCTTTGCCTTTAGATTCAGTAATGCGAGCTTATGGCTTACTTCAGGCTGCAGAAAATACTAAGTCAGCCCTTGATAAAGAAACTATTGCATCATTGGTAGCTTATGCAGAAGGTATCAATTATTGGCTGAAAAATAATAACAAACTACTTCCCCCCGAATTTCTGGTTGCAGGGGTAGAGCCAGAACTATGGAAGCCGGTTGACTCTATAGCAATCATCAAGTTATTTGCGTTGAGCTTGTCTGGGAACATGGATGATGAATTAAATCGACTTGCTAAGAAAAAGTTGTTTCCGAATGTGCCAATGGAAGTATTTTATCCATACGACTTGGTTGAAACACCTGAAGAAGTAACTCAATTAAGCCTAAATAACTCTTATTCTCACACTCCGAAGTTGGCTACCCAGTTTGAACTGTTACAGCAAAAAGGAAATATTGGTGGTCGTTATGTTGGTAGTAACGCTTGGGTTGTTTCAGGCAAGCACACGGACTCTGGTAAGCCAATTTTAGCCAATGATCCTCATCTTGGGATTAGTCTTCCTTCATATTGGTACGCAGCAGAAATGAGCAGTGCTAGTGAGCACCTTAAAGGTATGACACTAGTGGGATTGCCATATGTTGTATTGGGTAAAAATCAGCATATAGCATGGGGAGCGACTAACATGATGGCAGATCAGCAGGATCTGTTTATTGAGACTGTCTCTGCAGAAAACCCTCGTCAGTATTTGCTTGATGATGAATGGCTGGATTTTTCCTTTCGCAAAGAACTCTTCGATGTAAAGTCAATTTATCCACAATGGATGTCAAAGAAAGCTAGACCTACAACCGCAGTTTATCGCAGAACTCAAGCTGGAGCAGTGTTGCTGGAACAAACTTCACAAGCAGACTTTTTACTTTCGCTACGTTGGGTTGCGCTCGAAAATAATGATACTTCATTGGATGCGTTCTACAAACTTCAGTTTAGCCGGAACTGGCAAGAGTTTCGCTCGGCACTGGCGATGCTAAAAGCGCCTTCACTTAACTTTGTTTATGCAGATAATGAGGGAAATATTGGTTTCCAGGCCTCAGGCGCTATTCCCATAAGAGGAAATGGAGATGGTACTAGTCCACAGTTAGGTAGCCGGTCTGAAAATCATTGGCAGGGTTATTTGGAGTTTGATCTGTTACCTAGTCAATATAATCCCGAACAAGGTTTTATTGTATCGGCTAACGACAAACCAGAAAGTGAAATTGCAGATAAGATGTCGCATGAATGGGCGTCGGATTATAGAAAAAACAGAATATCTGAAATACTGACGCAGCATGTTGAAAACAATCGTAAAATGTCATTTAGGGATATGCAGCAAATGCAAAGGGATGTTATTGATAAAAGTGTTTTTCCGTTGTTAGACCTTATGCGTAAAGTGGAAGTAAAGGAGCCAGCGCAACAGAAAGCTATTGATATATTGAAACAGTGGCAAGGTGAATTTTCTAAAGACAGTGTTGGCGCAACCATTTATAAAGCTTGGTTTGAACAGCTGAAAAGTAACGTTTTGACCGCTAACTTACTTCAAACCAGCGATCAAGTTCGGGAGCAAGGTGCACTAACGCGACTGATTAGTGTAGTTACTGCAGAACAGTTGGTGAAATTCATGACACAGTATAGTGACTGTAACAATAGTACCGTGCCGTGTTTGCTTCACTTTCAAAACAGCTTGAGTCAATCTCTGCGTATGCTGCGTAAGCTTTCGTCCTCTGATGATATGAATGAATGGGAGTGGGGGAGTTTGCATCGTTCTCGTTATGACCATATCACTTTTTCGGATGTCAAGTTGCTTGAAGAACTGATGTCTAGAGAGCGTTGGGCCGAAGGAAGTGAAAATAGTATAAATGTATCAAATAGCCGCTTAGATAGAACTGAGGGCTTTTTCAAAGATTATGGCGCCGGCTTTCGCCAAATTATGTCTCCTGGCTCTAATCAAAAACATGACTTTGGTATTGTGTCAGGTCAATCAGGTAATGTCTTTAGCCCTTTATATGACAACTACTTAGCGACGGAAGCTAATAGGGCAAGGAAATGAGTATTTTAGGTTTATTTTCAAAACACGCACCGAATAAAACATTTATCTCAATAGGTTGCGGCATTTTGGCGGGGGGGCTTTATTCACTACTGATCCCCCTTGTTATGCTTGCAATTGAACCGCGGAACAGCGGAATTGGTATCGTAGCCTCAAAGCCCCAGTTGGTTGGTATGGTAGAAATAACCAACACAAACTTAGCTTTATTTTTTTTGGCGGTGTGCACTGGAATTGTATTTTTAAGGACGCTCTCTCAAGTGTTACTAGCAAGAGTTGGTTTGAACATTGTTAGTTCAATGCGTAAAGATCTATACACTAAAATAAGCAATTCTTATCAGTTGGCGTTAGAAAATGTAGGTAAAGCTAGACTAAATCAACTTTTTACGACTGACATTCAAAGAATAGTCATTGGAGCTAGAGCCCTGCCAGAAATACTTGTCAATTTAGTTACATTGATTGGGCTGTTAATGTACCTAATGCTTTTGAATATGAATGTGTTTTGGTACGTGATCGGTGCGGTTCTGTTTGGGGTTATTGCTTATCAGATCCCAGTTATGTTTAGTCAACGCTTATTTCTTAGAGCAAGACATGAATTAGACTCTTTGCAAACTAATTTTATAGCACTAATTGAAGGCTCGATGGAACTTAAGGTTAATAACAAGAAACGAGAAGACTTCTTTAATAACAATCTATTAGTAGCAGAAGATTCAAATGTGTCGCTGGATAAGAAAGGACAAACAATCATTCAATTAGCAGACAACTGCGGTGACATGATTGGTTTTCTTGTAATAGGCATGGTGTCATTTGTTATAGTTAATTATGAGTCTATGTCCATGGCTGAGTTGACCGCAGTGGTCATGACATTGATGTATATTACTGGGCCTGTGGCCACTCTTATGAATGTTTTTCCCGCAATTGTTGTGTCACGCATATCTTTGCAACAAATGGAATTAACACTGAAAGAAATTGAGCAAGAGCAAATAAATCGAAACGTAACTGAAATACCTGAATGGCAGAGTTTGAGGTTGAACAATATCTCATTTGCTTATGATTCGTTCCCTTATAGTAATAGAGCGAAAAGTCTGGAAGCAAGTGCAATTAATGACAGGAAATTTTCAGTCGGACCTATAAGCCTGGAGGTACGAAAAGGCGAAATTACTTTTATTCTTGGTGGTAATGGTTCTGGGAAAACAACACTAAGTAAATTGATTAGCCTACATTACCTTTCTGAGAGTGGAGATATTCTGTTTGATGATGTGTCAGTTGATAAGAATAATCTGATCAGTTATCGACAAGGCATTGCCTGTGTATTCTCTGACTACTATTTGTTCGAAAATTTACTTGGTGTGGAAAATTCATGTAGCCAAGTGGTTCAAGACGAGGTAACTCGATATCTTGAGTTGTTGGAGTTGAGCCATAAGGTGTCGTTCGACAACGGGCGATTTTCAACGTTGGATTTATCTGATGGTCAGAGAAGAAGGTTAGCGTTGTTGGTCGCATTCATGGATGATAAAGAGTTGTACATTTTTGACGAATGGGCAGCAGATCAGGACCCACAGTTTAAAGATACATTTTATCAGTTCATTTTGCCTGCGCTAAGATCAAAAGGGAAGGCGGTGGTTGCTATCACACACGATGATCGCTACTTCGATATGGCAGACAAGATTATTGAATTGGAAAATGGAAGATTAAATAAAACGTTTATTTCGCGGTCTGATACTAGAAAGTGGCACAGAAAGTTGAGCGCGAACAAGTAACTTACGAGGTTGTGTAGATGGATAGAGTTAAGGTAAAAAAGCGAAAGGCGTTTTTTAAGAATAAAACATTAATGATTAGTGGAGCTCTTTTATTAGCATTGCTTATTCTTTGGTCTGGAGATGGAAATGAAGTTCAACGCAGTGACATACGTATAGCGACGGTCGAAAAAGGTAATATCGAGGAAGTTGTTGATGGTTACGGTGAGTTGCGCTCGAGTAACGAAAAGCTAATTACTGCCATGACTGAAGCAACTGTTGTTGAAATACTAAAAAAGCCAGGTGCAGTGGTTAAGCCTAGTACAGTTATCGTGAAGCTAGAAAGTCCTAGATTAAAGAAAGAGCTAGAAGATAGTCGTAAAGCATTGGTTACTCATGATGCAAATTTTAGGCAATTAAAACTAGCTCAAAAACAAAACATGTTGTCTGAACTGGTTATTTTAACTAATTATAAGTCTGAATATGACAGCGCTGAATTGAATTTAGCTGCACAGCAACAGTTACATGAAATGGGTAGCACTTCTTCGATCCAACTAAAGACGGCAAGTAAAGAAGTAGACCGTTTGGAAAAACTGATCATTTTCCAAAAGGAAAAAATTAGGCAGCTTGAGTTTATTGAAAAGGAACAATTGAACATTCAGCAGTCTGTAAGAGAGCAGCTTGAGGGTGATTATAAGTTGTTGTTGGAAGAGTATGAATCATTGAATATGGTTGCAGGTATGGACGGTGTTTTGCAGCAGCAGCCTATTTCTTTAGGGCAAAATGTGATGGTTGGCCAAGAGGTTGCAAGAATTGGTAGTGCCTCTGAAATGTTGGCATTTATCATAGTTTCGCAAAGTAAAATTAACAAAGTTGCATTGGGAAATGAGGTCGCTATAAAAACTAGGCATGAAACGCTCAATGGGATAGTAAGACGTATTGATCCGATCGTAGAGAACAATAATGTGACGGTAGAAGTAGAGATTTTGAATCTAAACGGAAAGACAGTACGCCCTCTAATGCGAGTTGATGCAAAGATCTTTGTAGATACGGTGACTAACGTTTTGAAAATAGCGAAGCCGTCTCATATTCAGCAGGGTAGTGAAGCTATGGTGTATAAGCTTGATAGTGAAACTTCTGATGTAGCACATTTAACTAAGCTTCAGTTTGGTAGACATAACGGCAAAGAAATTGAAATTAAATCTGATGTTAATTCAGGTGATAAGCTGATAATAACCGAATTGCAACCTATGACGGATAAAACAATTAGAATATTAAATTAAGGAAAGGAAAAGTTAAGCAATGAAAGAGTCATTAATTAGTTTGAAGAACATTTCAAAAATATATGAAACAAGTGAAATTGAGTCTACTGTACTAAAGGATATAAACCTAGAGTTAATCAAGGGTGACTATTATTCTATATCTGGACCATCAGGCTCAGGTAAATCAACGTTGTTGTCTATTATTGGTTTATTGGATAGACCTACTTCAGGAAAAGTTCAAATTGCAGGTAAGGATATTACTAACCTCAATCAGCAAGATCTAGCTCAGATCCGTAATGAAAAAG
Source organism: Pseudoalteromonas sp. 2CM41L (assembly GCF_023161905.1). NCBI lineage: Bacteria > Pseudomonadati > Pseudomonadota > Gammaproteobacteria > Alteromonadales > Pseudoalteromonadaceae > Pseudoalteromonas > Pseudoalteromonas sp. 2CM41L. The sequence continues at coordinate 6,253 of NZ_JALNTN010000024.1, read as the reverse complement.
TTGGCTTTGTATTTCAATCATTTAACTTGATTGATGATTTAAACGTTTTTGATAACGTGGCACTTGCTCTTCATTATCGCAGACCCAAGCTACCGGCTGAAGAAGTAAAAAAGAAGGTGAATTCTGCACTTGAGGCTGTTGAAATATCACACCGTTCGGGGCATTTCCCATCTCAATTATCAGGCGGTCAACAACAAAGAGTTGGTGTAGCTAGAGCACTGGCTGCTGAACCTGAATTCATACTTTTCGACGAACCTACAGGGAACTTGGATTCACGATCAAGTGAAAAAGTGATGGCGTTGATTAAGAAGTTAAATGAAAAAGGAATTGGGATTGTTATTGTAACCCACGAGGAAAAATATGCAGATATGGCAACAAATAGGCTGTTTTTGCTGGACGGTAAACTTGTAGAAAATAGTCAAGCTTTATTGGAGTCATAAGTATGAAAAACTTGTTTGGCTTGCGCTTTGCTCTCAATCAACTCAAGAAAACGCCCATAATATCGCTAACAATTATTACGACCTTGGCTATCACTATCGGTGTACTAATTTGTGTAGCGACGCTAAATTATTACTTAAATTTCAAACCACTCCCTTACACTGAGGAAGGAAGTATTTATCAAGTTAACAATACTTTTCATGAGCCGGGAGATAAGAAAGAGTGGCTTGCTTTCTCTATTCCTTTATTAGAGGAGTTATACAAGAATAATAGTGAATTCGAAGAGTCTGCACTTGTCTTCTACTGGGAAGACGTCGTGTCCTCACTAGAGTATCAGCCAAATGTAGGGCTTGCTTTTATAACGCCAGAGTATTTTTCATTATTTGATGCACCTATGGTGATAGGAAATCATTTTGACGTAAAAGATGGAATTAAATTTGACGAAGCAAGCGCAATAATAAGCCATGAATTTTGGCAAAATCACTTTGCTGGAGATGCTGATATTCTTCAAAAGAAACTGACAGTTGATGGTGTTAGTTACGCGATCGTGGGAGTACTTGATAGCCGTTTCGAAGAGCCTTTATTACGTGAGCAACCTTTTGCTAGTCAGATTTGGTTACCATGGGCTTTTAGCCCAATCTCAGAAGAAGAAAAATCAGATTGGGCTCAAATCAACAGTAATGCCGTTTATTATGCTCGCCTAAATAGTAATGAGAATGAAGAGCATGCAGCAAAAGCTATTACTCAACGTCAGCATGAGCGTTGGGAAAGTGCATTAAAGGGTGATATTGATTTTGCAAACTGGCGTATTTCAAATCAATTAACAAATTTAAGAGTTGCTATTATTGGTGATACGTACAAAACAGCTAACCTAATGTTAATTGCTGCATTGGGACTGCTGTTGATTGCCGCGAGTAACCTTATCAATATAGTTCTGTCTCGATCTTTACAAAGGCTTCACCAGTTTGCTGTTAGAGCTACATACGGAGCATCTATATCTACGTTGTTTAAAGAGGCATTTATTGAATATATGCTGCCTATAGCTATTGCAGTTATCCTTGCGTTTCCTATTGCTTCCTACGGGTTTATTTTATTTGAGGAGCACTTTGGTGCATCTATTGCCAGAGCTGGAGATCTCTCTATAGGTTCGTTTAGTGTTATAGTTGGAATTGTGGTAGGAACACTGTTAACCTCTATTTTTGCTTACCTTACTATCAGGCCTGTTGGTAATGGCAGCCTGTCTGATTTACTTCAATCAAGTGGCAAAGGTGTGTCTGCCCAAGTTAGCAAGAGCGCAAGAAATGGAATTATCGTTTTTCAAGTTGCTGTTGCTTCGTTTCTTGTTTTCTCTAATTTGGTACTGTTCAATGACGCAAAGATCAAAATCGATATTGATTATGGAATTCAGCTAGACAATGTATATAGCGTTAGATTGTCCTTTCCTTCAGGTGAAGAGCAGTCCCAAGCACAAATAGGTGGGTTGCTCAAAGAGGTCAAGTCCTCATTAATGGCATTAGATTCTGTAGAGAGTGTTAGTCAGTCAAGATCGCCAGCAAATAATTTTGGCTGGATATCGATAACGCCTTCGACTCTGGATAAGCCTATTATCTCAAACTTCAAGTTTATAGATGAAAAGTATTTTAGTTTGTTGCAGCAACCTGTTATTAGTGGTGAAACTTTTACACTCTCGGATATGAATGCAGGATCCCAGTATGCTGTGGTTAACGAAGCATTTTGGGCAACGCATTATAAAGACATTTCTCTGGAAGAAGCTACTGTGGACGTATATGGTGATGTGTATAGAGTGATTGGTGTTGTTAAAGGAGTGAGTACACCTAGAGCTGACAATAATACACCGCGATTGTACTTGCCTGCACGTCCAGGAAGTTTAGACTTTATGGTTAAACTCTCTCATAATAATATACCTAAAGAATATCTAGTAAATGGAGTTAAGGCGATATCCTCTCAGTTTAGTATATGGCAGTATAGCTCTATTAAGTCACTTTTTGATGACAGTATGTTGGTGGAAAGGACAACATTTTTTACCACATTTATCATGATAGTAACGGTTTTAATACTGGCATGTATAGGTCTGTATGGAATCTTTACTTACAATATTGACCTTAGAAAGCAAGAAGTTGCGACAAGACTATCATTAGGCGCTTTCCGTAAAGATATCATTCTAATGATTGCTTCTGATATAGGCCGAGTTATCGCAGTTGGTCTGGTTATCAGTACCGCTTTGGTTTTGTTACTAACTAAGCTATATAGTGAAGATGTGTCAATGTATTTAACAACTGACTTAATTCATATTTCTATATTAAGTGTATCAATAATAGCAATTACGGCATTTTTAAGTGCTGTAAGACCAGTAAAAAAGATTTTAAGAACTAATTTACGTGATTTATTGAAGTAACCTTAATGACAAAAAACGTCTGCTTGATGGCAGGCGTTTTGCTTCTTAAAAAACATATGTTTTAAGTGACTTAGGAAACCTATTTATGGGTGGGTTTACAGGAAGACGACTCCTTCAACAGCATTATTAACGTTGTGAACATAATTTCAAATAATTTAATTACATTGTTTAAAAATCTATAGTTATGTCTTCAAACAAAATGTTCGTTCGGCTTAATCCCAATCTGCTAGCAGTCATCACAAATAAAATAAAGGAATGAAACTAAATGTATCTAATGGCAGAGCCATCGCAAGCAAAATGCTTAATGTTAGAAAGTGCTTTGAAATACGCTGAGCAGCTCGTTTCGTATGAGTCAGTAACTCCAAATGAAGCAGGTTGTTCTACTTGGTTAAGCTCAATACTAAATGAGATGGGAGCAGATGTGGATGTGTTCGGCAGCAATGGCGTAACCAATATAGCGGCATGCTTCAACATGGGAGAAGGGCCGAATATAGCTTTTTGCGGTCATATCGACGTAGTACCAGCATTAAACATGGACAAGTGGTTCTTTCCACCGTTCAAATTAACTAGTTCAAATGGACAGATATATGGACGCGGCATTGCTGATATGAAGGGTGGTATAGCATGTGCTTTAGCTGCTCTACGGTCAATTCTAGATGAGAATCATCATTTGGGAGGCAAGTTTTGGTTTTTAATCACGAGCGATGAAGAGGGGGAGGCTGAATTCGGGTCTAAAGCCATAGTAGAAAAGTTAGCAAAAAGAAATGTTACATTAGACTACTGTATTATTGGTGAACCGACAGCTTCATATTGCTCTGGGGATGTGTTTAAAGTCGGGAGAAGAGGATCTCTAAGCTTTGATCTTAAGATAACAGGTAAAAGTGGTCATGTGGCATACCCTCAGTATGGCGTTAACTCCATTCATTTAGCGCATGAAGTAATTTCTAATTTAAAATGTTTACCATGGTATAAAGATAATGCCGATTGTTCAGATACATCGATGCAATTCACTCATATAGACTCCGGGAAATGGTCAGACAATGTCATTCCTAACTCAATATCGATAAGTTTTAATATCCGTTATTCAGATGAATACACGAAGGAGGAGTTAATAAAGCTGGTCAAAGAAAAAATAGATGAAGTTACTAGTGAGTATGATCTGAGGACATATCGTCACTGTGAGTCATACCTTTCTAAAAGTATAGATGACAGTCAAAAATGTCTACTTAAAACTGTTGAGAAAACAATTAATAAGCGTGGTTTTAAGCCCAATAAATCAATTTCAGGTGGAACTTCGGATGGTCGTTTTTTTAAACATATTAGCTCACAAGTGATAGAGCTAGGGTTACCAAACAATACTATTCACCAAGAGAACGAGTGCGTCAAAATTTCAGATATGAAAGATTTATCACTGATCTACAAAGATTTATTCGAAACGTTATGGACTCAATAAATTACCACATACACTCTATAAAGGTGTCGTAACTTAACTGAAAATAAAGTTTATCGGTTACGTTTGGCGAACAGCTTTTTAGTAGCACAAACTTTATGGTTAGTATAATTGAGGATTAATATGAAAAGTATAAGTAATCTGTTTGTTGTTCCCAAAAAGAATTCAGAAGCTAGTCTTCGTATCTTTTGCTTTCCGTATGCTGGAGGGTCAATAAATGCTTTTTATAATTGGGCAGAGAAGTGCCCTAGAAATATTGAACTTGTCTTAGTTAATCCACCCGGAAGAGGGACAAGAATAGCTGAACCTGCTCACGAGTCCATGGAGTCATTAATTGAAGAAATTATGAGGCATAGTAATTATATTACGAGTAAGCCATTTGTATTTTTTGGACATAGCTTGGGAGCAAGAGTGGCTTTTGAATTGTCTTGTAAGTTGTTTGCAAAGTCATTGCCCTTACCAAATGCTCTTATAGCTTCAGCTAGTGGAGCTCCCCACATACAAAGAACCCACTCAACTACTTATAATTTGCCTGACAATGAATTTATTCGTAGTTTAATGGAGCTAAATGGTACACCGCAAGAGGTGATAGAAAATGCAGAAATGATGGAAATAATTATGCCTATGTTGCGGTGCGATTTTAAGATAGCAGAAACATACTTAGCTAATGAAGTTCAGATACCCACTCATATTCTTGTATTAAATGGTCAAGAAGATCTTGACATTACTGAGCAACAACTAGAAGCTTGGCAAAATATTTCAAAGTATAAAATCCAAAGAAAATCTATCCAGGGAGACCACTTTTTTATTTTACATTCTCCTTATAAAGTTTTGGAGGTGATTTTGAACTATTTAGAAAAACCTTTAGATACTTTAAAATGCGTTTAGAAGTAATTACTGTAATATGCCTTTGAATAACTTTCACCAAACACAAGCCCCTTTAAAAGATAGGGATCATTTTATATCAGATATCAATTATTGGGAGTTAAAAGCTGAGAAATTAACGTTAGTAAAGTGTAAGTTTTTCATAGAACATTATAAGGCACAATTATATGCAGAGTATGGTATAGCCTTCCCTTCAACGATAGAAAATGCAGTTGATAAAAGACAGGCTGAGTTTTTAGCTGGGAGGTTTGCGGCACAGTTAGCCCTATTGAAATTGGGCTTCTCCCAAAACAGTTTGCCTAATATAGGTTTTGACAAAAACCGATGTCCAATATGGCCAAAAGGATATGTTGGCTCCATCGCTCATTCATCAACCTCAGCAGTCTGCGTTTTAAGCAACAATAAAAGCCATTTGGGTTTAGACATAGAAGATGTTATGAGTCCTGATAGTGCATCCCTAATATCATATATTGTACATAACAATGTCGAGTTAAACTTGTTGAGTGCAGTTTGCTCGAGCGAAGCAGAGGCTACAACCATAATATTTTCAGCTAAAGAAAGCCTATTTAAGGCTCTTTATCCAAAATTAAATGTTTATTTTGACTTTGATTGTGCAAGGGTCGTTAGTGTTGATAGATATAATGCTACATTGAAACTAAAACTAGTAGACGACTTTGTTAGGGTGCATAGAATTCCTCAATATTATTATTGCAGATATACAATTTTGGACGAAGTGGTAATTACACTAATAGATTAATTTCAAACCTATATTATAGCTTGCTTTTTACTTAATGATTTCTTCAACATTTTATTCCCGATTCCACTACATACACAAGGGAGACAAAACAGTTTGGATCAACTTCAACATACGTGTGTAGCTGACTAAATCAGGAAAGTATCGTTGCCAGTCTTGGCACAGAAATTTGGTGTAGTAGGTTTTAAAGTCTCTGTAACCTGATTGGTGAAACGTAATCTTAATAGTCATCACTGTAGTGGCATAGTTAATTTGGCCACCCATTAAGAAAGAAATGTTATGCTAATAAGCATACAAATTTGGGTGAAAA